>JAGLGH010000223.1 GCA_023144115.1 Nanobdellota archaeon
ATAGAGTCAGCTGGAGCAAAGTATTCCAGGTTCTATTCCTATCTGGATGCAGGAACAACAGAAGTAAAGATATCTCATGTAGAAATAGCATTAAAATCATTAAGCATCACAACCAGCCAGGGAGCCAGCAGAGTAAATTTTATTGTACAGGTACTTGAAAATATCTCTGTCATGGATAATCCGCCTGAAGATGCTTATCAGTATCTCAGCATCAAAGCAGAAGGTCTAACTGATGATATGATAACAGATGTCATATATAACTTTAGCATAAGCAAATCATGGTTTGGCAGCCAATATGATAAAGATAATGTTTACCTGCAAAGATATCATAATGGCAATTGGCAAAAGAATCCTGCTGTATTTATTGGAGAGGATGATTCCAGCTATTATTATGAAGCCAGCACAAGCGGATTATCATATTTTGCAATCACTGCTAATCAGATTATTGCACCTCCTGCTGAGCCAGCAGTTGAGCCAGTTAAAATTCCTCAGGTGATTGAAGAGCCTAAGGTAATTATAAAGAAAGAAGAGATAAAACAACCTGTAATTGAACCTGAAGAGATTATAATGCCTGAAGAAGAAGTCCATGGGTTATTAGGTATTAGTTGGAGATACATAGTAGTTGTTGCAATAGTATTATTGATAATAGCAGGAGCAGGTATTGGATTTGTCTTTTATGAAAAAGCAAAAAATAAATCATTGCGTGGAAAATTGCAGCTTAAAAAACTAAAAGAAGAATCTATGGAACAATTACATAATTATGCCTGGGAAATGATGCAACATGGATATAACAAAGATCATATAAGGGAGATTCTCTTAAAAGAAGGCTGGGATGAAAGCATACTGGATGAACTGTTTATGGGATTTGAATAAAATATATATCTAAAAAAGGGGTGAAAACATGACAAAATATCTGACACTTGAACAAGGAATTAAATTTCCATGGCAAAAACCTGCCAAATTATGGTATGGTCTATGGCTTCTTGTTCCAATAATCGGTTGGTTTGCTTTGGGTGGATATTGGATTAAGATTATCAAGGCTCTTGTAGCAGGCAAGAACAAAGGACTGCCAGAGTTTGGGAAATTTTGGGATAATTTTGTAGATGGTATTGTTTTATTCGTGAAGATCCTGCCGCTTGTTATTGTTGTCTCCTTACTGGAGCATATCCCTTTGATAGGAGAAATTCTTCAGTTTGCAGTAAGTATATTGTTTGTGCCATATCTACTTATTAATACAGTAATAACTGGCAAATTTGAAGAAAGCTTCAATATCAAGAAAGCATGGAACATAGTCATTGTAAAAAAGTTTGCAGATTATCTGATTGTGCTTGTTAAGACAATAGGCTATGTCATAGTATATGGCATATTAAGCATAGTTCTTGTTGGTATTCCTTGTTTAATGTTTGGAGAATACTATTACTTCTGTGACTTTTATGCAAAGAATAAAAAATAATTTTTTATTTTTTTTATTTTTTATAAATCTTACCAGTTTTCTTATAATATTTAATTGAGTTGATTAGATTTATTATAATGAGAATAGCCATTATACCGAATACAATAAAAGCCATCTTATTGAAATTCCAGGCACCAGTCAAGTCTCCATGCAGTAATCTGGATATTGCGCGAGTAAGTCCGCAAGCAGGGCAATTACACTCTGCGAATAAGCCTGATGTGGGACAATTGCCATTAAA
>JAGLGH010000224.1 GCA_023144115.1 Nanobdellota archaeon
CTGCCTGATTATGATGTTAATTCTGCTGTTGATACTACAGGATTGGTTGGATTGTGGCATATGAATGGTGATGCAAATGACACATCAGGCAATAATAATCATGGAACTATTAATGGAGCTACAACAGGCACAGAAGGTAAGCTGGATACTGCAATGAGTTTTGACGGTACTAATGATTATGTTGATGTTGGAACTCCATTAGGTTCAACTTCATCTGGAACAAAAGCAGTTTCTTTGTGGGTAAAATCTATTGAAGCTACCACTGGTTATGTTATAGCAAATTATGATTCTAATTCACATGGTTTTTCTCTTTTATTTAATTCAGATAGGACTATTGGTATAGCTTGGACAAGTACAATAAATGCAGTCAAGACAACAGATACGTTGCCATTAAATGAATGGTTTCATGTTGTGGGGATATTTGAAACAGGAGCTACAGGAGGAAAAATTTACATTGATGGTACAGAAAGCGTAAGTGGTAATTTAGGGACAGAACAAACAACTACAAATAAGCTGAGAATTAGTGGTAGATGGGTAACTGCTAATTCAGGAAGCACTGTAGTTTTCAACGGATCCATAGACGAAGTAGCAATCTGGAATCGCGCACTATCACCAGATGAGATCTCAGCAATCTACAACACACAAAAAGACAACCACCCTTCATCAGGAGATTATGAAAGCAAAGTGTTTGATGCTGGCAGCATTGCGGAATGGAATAATATTAGCTGGGCAGAGGATGTGCCTTATGGAGAAGAGCTGCCTGATAACGGAGCTGTTGAAACTGTTTCAGGCGGAGCAAACATGACTGGCAATGTGCTTTTGATGCATATGGATGAAGCAAGTGGCACAATTGAAGATACTTCTGGAAATAATAATGATGGAACTGCTTCTGGTGGAGTGACATATGAAGCAAGCGGAAAGTTTGACAAGGCACTGAGTTTTGACGGAAGTACAGGATATGTTGAGCGTTCTTATGATCCTGATTTTACTCCTGGAACAAACAGTTGGACAGTTGAGGCTTGGGTAAAGACTTCAAGTGGTGGTAACAGTAAGAGTATTGTTGATTGGTATAGGTGTGGAGCAGATCCTTCTTGTTCTTCCTCTGATAGTGCATCATATTTACTTGGTATAAGTTCAAATAATAAATCATACTGGTATGTAAGAGATGATTATTCAAATAAAGTAACTTTAGTAAGCCCCTCATCTGTTGTGGATAATTCCTGGCATCATTTAGTAGGAACTTATAGTCCTTCACCAGATTCAATAAAGTTATATGTTGATGGAGTTGAAGTTAATAGTAGTAGTTCTGTAAATTTTATTTCTCTTTCAAGTGGAGGAACTAGTATCCCCTTGGAAATTGGGCGTCATTATATTAGAAGTTGGGGTTCACCTTCTTCTTATTTCAACGGCCTTATCGATGAAGTAGCAATCTTCAACCGTGCATTATCAGCAGATGAAATCCTTGACCATTACAAACGCGGAGCATTAAGATTAAACATCTCAGCCAAGTCCTGCGATGATGCAGATTGCGCAGGAGAAACAACATGGGATAAGACATGCACATCATCTTCTTGCAATATAAGCACCCTTTCAAATTCACAATATCTGCAGTACAAGATTGATATGCGATCAGACAGCAGCTCAACACCTGAAGTAAGCAGTGTTAGCGTGTTTTATGGTATTGCAGCTAATCCTTTTACAGTTGGCGGTATAGAATTAATATATAGAACTCCTGTGAATATTACAGAAGATTCCGGCAGCAGCTTGACAGACTATCAGGTTTTGTTAACTGTTGATACAGCATCATTGATTTCTGCAGGAAAGATGCAGGCAGATTGTGATGATATTAGGATTACTGACAGCGATGGTTCAACTGAATTATCTTACTGGCTTGAATCTGGCTGCAATACTGCAAGCACAAGATTATGGGTTAAAGTGCCAAGCTTGGCAGCAAGCTCAACAAAAACACTTTATATGTATTATGGGAATGCAAGTATAAGCACAGAGAGCAATGGGTCTGAGACATTTCCAACTTTATTCAAAGATTTTGAAAACGATGATTTAAGTGATTGGGATAAAGATTCATTCTCTGCATTTGAAACATCGACAGAACAATTCGTATCTGGCATGAAATCATTAAAAGCATACTGGAGCGGTACTGGGATCCCAAAAGCATCATTACCAATTACTGTTAGTAAAGATTATATTATTGAATTTGATTATATGGAAAAAAGTGGGACAAATGAGCCACCAAGATTTGTACTTGCTGAAATAATTAAATCTATAGGGGGCATTAGTTTTGCATCATTCATATATAATTCTCCTTATTATATTTATTTTCTAAATTCTTCTTCTATGGGTCAAACATTTGTGACTGGTTTAAGTTCAAATACATGGTATCATCTGGCGATAAATCCAAAAGAAGATACAGATACGTTTGATTTATGGTTTGATAATTCAGTTACAAAAACCATATCTGACGGTACAATATACAATGGAGATATATCAACATTCAATTATTTTACAATAAGTCTTGGCAAAGGCGGAGGTCCAACAACCTCAACAGCATACTTTGATAACCTCCGCATCCGCAAATACACATCCACAGAACCAACTTACACAATAGGTTCAGAACAGCAAAATGTCGCTACACCATGCACAGACAATGACGGAGACGGTTATGGCGCAGAAGGCACAAACCTTAGCCAGTGCACGAATCCGACAGTCCCAGACTGTAATGATACTAATGCAGACATCAATCCAGAGGCTTATGATATCGTCGGCAATGGTATTGATGAGGACTGTTCAGGAGCAGATGCAGATTATAATTTCAGCATTGAGACAGATTTCTTGTATCCTTCAGAAACATCCACTTATTATGTTGGAGATGATATCTGGTATCAGGTTACAATAAAAAGAGACGGAGTATTGTATGACCCTCCAGGCATAGAGTTAAACCTGACAAACCATTATGGCACTCTGTATGGTTCGCATATCAAATCAGACATGACTCATGTTTCATCAGGAGTTTACAAAGGATATTTTGATTCTACAACCTTTGATAACAGCGTTCCTGATATCAGGTATGATGTATGGATATATGGCGATATGAATGAGCAGTTGGACTATAATGTCCATTATGATTTCACATTTCCTGACGGAACAGTGCCTTCATTCATCTCAACTGCATACA
>JAGLGH010000225.1 GCA_023144115.1 Nanobdellota archaeon
GATGGAACTCCTATCTCTGGTGAATGTAATATTACATTTGATGACGAAGGAACATGGTACACAATGGATTTTAATAGTCCTGATTATAACTATACTAAATCATTTGCAACACCTGGAACGCATGAATACAATGTAACATGCTCATCTGCAAACTTTGTAACATTGGAAGCAGATGACACAAAGCTGGTAAGCAGCATTGATATACCTGAGTTTTCAATATTAACTCTTGGATTTGGATTGATTGCTGTGCTGTGTGGATTGGTTGTGATTCGGAAGAAGAAATAGGTGCATATGAACTCTTAAATTATCCTATTCTCTTTTGCGTTTAAAAACTGATTTTGCAAATTTTCAAAAGAAAAACTTTATATATACCTAATTATAATATCAAGGATAATCTGTAAAAGAGGTGCGCTATGTATATGTATGTCATATTAGTTGGGATTTTTGTGCTTGCTATACTTCTCTTTGTTGTAGCCATCAAGTTGATTCGAGTGGTACTGAAAGTGTTATTGATGGCAACATCAGTGATTATGATAGGGGTTGTAATCCTTGGTTTTGTAATGATATCTGATATAAGTGATATAAAGCAGCATCTTGGCACAGATACAAGCCTTATCCTTATAGAAGAGAACAACACTTATGTTAGGGGACTGAGACATGTGCCTGATGAAGAACTGGAACCTATCGGCGCTGAAGAGATTGCTATATATAATGACATGACTCTTGATGAGATTCTGGGCAATAATTATAAGATAGTTATTTTTACGCCAGCTTATGAAAATTTGGAAGAAGAGATAAGGATATTTTCCAACCCACTGGCTTTTATCAAGACATATAAAGAAGGTAGTATCACAATTTATCCTGAACTGAGAACTACCAGGCTCTTAAGTTATTTTCCAACAAATATTATCCAGAGGATAATTAAATGAAGAAGAGTCTCATTATTCTGTTTGCAGTGATTCTCCTGCTTTTGCCAGTGATAACATTAGCATCTGAAGATAAAATTTTCTCAGGTTGGGTTTATCCTGGTGAGACATTGACAGCCAATGATGTAGTATTTAGCTATGTATGGCGAGAGGATGTTTCTGAGTTAAGGCTCATATACTTAGGCTATTACAAAACAGTAGAACTTGGTGAATGCGAGATTCTTAAGGCAGTGAATGACACTATCAAGCTATGCTATGATAAGAATGAGTATGATTTGAACAAAAGGGAATTTAGGGCATATCTCTATTTCTACTCACTATATCCTGATATTGAATTGACAAGAAAGTTTGAAAAAACTGAGCTTATAGTAGGAGAAAGCGTGAGGGTCCAGGTTCAGATATCAAATACTGGCGGAACAAGCGCCTATAATCTCTTATATGAAGATACGCTTGAGGATTTTGAGCTGGAAAAATGCGAGAATTGCGACATAAAAGGAAATACAATCTCCTGGCAGAAATCTCATCTTGATGTGGATAGTTCAGAAGAGTTTGCTTATTATATCAAGCCAGAAGGATCTTTGGATAGGACACTTGCAGCAGTCCTGAAATATGATACTCTCAGGACAAGCGAAGAAATGACTACTGGCACTGTTAAGCTGACTGCTGAGCACATGATTGGCATTAAGACAAAGTTTGTTGATGAGCATTATTATGCTAACAATATGGATGACTTAATTGAGACTGGCAAGAACTATGGCAAGCGGACAAAGTATGGTGTGAAAGAAATAAAGGGTAAAGAACTTGAGGAGATAAGAGTAGGTGAGAACCTTAAGTTCATAATTGAGCTTACAAATAATAAGTATGAAGAGGATGATGATACACCCATAAAGATAAATAATCTTGAGATAAAGATACCACAAAATTTCGATGAGATCAGTGAATCCTGGGTCAGGGCAGCTTACAACAGCACCAAAGACAGGAATGTTGGTTCCATAGGCCTGGAGAAAGTGACTGAAAACATCTACATGTGGAGTGGATATATCAATGATTACAGAAAGTATTTTGTCCTTTCTATGAAAGCCAAGTTCTCAGGCCACCCTAGTATTTATGTATCTTCGGAGTTTGAGATGGATAAGGAAAAGCATAATATAGAGGATATTAAGAGTACTATGGAAGTGATTAATGTTACTCCTCGATTATATATCTCTTTTGAACAACGTGATTCTGTAACAAGAGATTACATAAGGACTGACTATCTTGACACAGACTACACATCAGAAGCAAATAAGCTGGAGCGGATGAAAATAAGGATTGATAATCCCAGTCCTGAAATAAATCTGAAAAGCATATCAATTGTTCTTGATTCAGAGATCTTCCCAGATCAGCTGACATTTTTTGTCAGGGAGATTCCTCCTTTAGGCTCAAAGCTTGTGGATGTCAGGGAATTTAGAATGCCCCATGTATCCAAAGATAAAACATATCCATTCAGGATTAACCTTAGCTGGAAGACAGAATTCAATGAGGCACTGGATGAAACTACAAAGAAAAATATCAGAGTAGAATCCCTGAAGGATATAGGAATAAGCCATAAATTCAGCACAAACTCGCCTGAATCTGGAGAGGCATTTTTTGTGACTGTAAGTCTTGAGAACAAGAGGCCAGGATCTCTTAAGGATATAAGTATCTCTGATGATATAAAAGGTGTCGCACTAAAAAGCGGTGTCCATGCCCTTATGACTGACATCAAGGCAAAAACAAAGATTGAAGCATACAAGTACGAACTGATAGCTCCGGAAGTAAGTGAAAAAACAAAGATGTGCATCAATACGACAGCAAAATATATTCTGGATGGATCAGAACAGATTATTGCAAAAGAAGGCTGTTTTACTGTAAAGCCCAAAAAGATAGATTTAAGGATTGACCCTGTGATTCCTGATAATGAGATATATGTAGGAGAAATATTTGATATTGATTATACTATAACAAACAGGGATAAGAGGTCTGCATTTGATATATTGTTTGAATTCCCGCTTAGCAAGGATTTTGACCTTGTATCTGAATACCTGCCTGTGAAGTCATCCAGGCTTGATCAAGATGAGGTCTGGAAGATTGAAAATTGGCAGAAAGTGAGGGCAAAGAAAGATGGCAAGCTAAAATATCCTGCCATCACTTTATCTTATAATGATTATGCAGGCAATGAGTTTATATCATCTGGCAAGAGTCATACAATCAAGATAGAAAGCCAAAAAATAAATACTCCTATGCTAGTAATAAGCAAGGAAATATCTGCGCCATCTCTTCTGGTTAATGAAACATTGAATGTGACATTGACTATTCAAAATCTTGGCATGGGATTTGCATCCAATATAACAGTATGGGATGATGAAACTGCATGGGAACTGCCAGATATAGGAGCAAAAAGCATAAAGATAATCAATTATAATAAATCATTTAACTATCCTGTCCAATATGATCCTGGCAAGGCAAGGCTGCATTATTCTGATGGCATATGGGATTATGTCACAGCATCTGAACATCCAGAGGAAATTACTGTCATTGAAGAAGTGGAGCCTGAGGAAGAAGAAGAAATTACAATTGTTGAGGAGCCTGTAAAGGCAGAACCTGAAGAGAAAAAACCGCTTGTTGACAGGATAATTGATTTTGTATTGAAGATATTATTCTGGCAAAAAGATGGCACACCCCAGACAGAATAAGATACTAATTTAATAGAGAGGGATAATAATGTTTGATAAACTGAAGTTTTGGAAAAATGACGAGAAAGAATTTGATTTTGGAGAACCAGGACTTGGAGAGCAGGGAGTTCCCGAGTTTGGTAAAGAAGCAGAGAGTAGTTTTGGAAAAGCGCCTGAAACTCCTGCTTTTGGTCATGAGCCAGATTTTGCATCTGAGCAGCCGTTTTCTGAAGGTCCCGCAATACCTCCAGCATATAATCAGCCAGCCCCTCCAAGCAATGAAGCACCTGCTGCATTCCAGCAGCAGGGGGATAATATCTCTCCTGATATGCTAAGCAAAGATCTGCAGTTAATATCCAGCAAGCTTGATACAATCAAGGCTCAGATTGAACACATGAATCA
>JAGLGH010000226.1 GCA_023144115.1 Nanobdellota archaeon
TGGTATATAAATATTACTAAAAAACTCTATACAGGTCAAAGATTTGGTTCCTGTTAGTTTCCCTTGTTAGAGGTAGGATTTTAGTGCAGCATTCGGCGACATAATCACAAAAGAGAGTTATTTTTATAAAGTAGTAAACACCTCCCTCAAATATGATTATTAGATCCTACACTGAATCGGATTTTGAAGGGATAAAACAAGTAATACATAGTGTTCAGACTGAAGAATGTTGGCCATTTTATTATCCAAATGGATGGGACAATAGAAAAATCCTGAGCGAATTTAATCCTCTGAAGAATTGTAGAGATTCAATATTTCTAGTTTCTGAAGCAGAGGGACAGATAACAGGATTAATTGCTGGTCACGATTTGGATTCATTTATTGAACAAGAAATACCTCATTTAAGAGCACAATTTGATGAGCTTGGAATATATCAAACTAAGGCTTTTTATCAAAGAGATATAATCCTACACAAAATTCATCAAAGAGGCACATTGGGATTAAGATTGTTTCGTGACCTACAAAAGCATGCTTCAGAAACAGGATATAGTACCTTGGTCACAAGAACACCTCCATTAAATTCACGGGGAATAACATTCTTCAGTAAGTTGGGTTATCAAGAAATATGCGAAGACAGTAATCCTGAGAGAGTTTACTTTATGATGTCATTAAAGCCGACTTTTGATTGAAACTAATATGTTTTTTCTCTAAGAAAAAAAGCCGAAGGCTCAATTTTTGTTTAGAAGAACCCTGCAAATAGCTTGTCCATAGCCCACATGACTATAAAAAACAATGAGATTGAAATTGTGATAAATATAGGTATATATTTGATTCCTTCTTTTATATTGCCTTTCTGGATTATTGATATTATAGATGCTGAAAACAATGATGTCATGCCAAGCATAGCTGCAGCAAATATCTTGAAATCTCCTAAGTCTATTCCGCCGCCACTTATGCTTATTCCCATACCTCCTCCCATGCCTGTAGGCATCTCCATAGTTGAGGAAAGACCTTGTACAATTGATATTAATTGGGCTGCAAGTCCGAAAAGGAATGGCGCAGCGCCCACTGTGGCAAAACCAATGAATATGACATAAGATACCACACTGGCAGCCATTTCTTTCTTCATGATTTTGGTATTCTTGATATCTGTTGCAATCTTCATGACTAGGTCTGCTATTTCTCCTCCTGCTTTCAGTCCTTCGTTAATCAGGCTTACTGCCCTCTTGAGTGTAGGTGAATCATATTTTTTGCCGAATTTAATCAATGCTTCATCAAGATCCTTGCCACTCATAGTTTCCTTTGCTACAATCTCAATCTCTTTTGCAAGGATACCAAATCTTGGTCTGACAGCGTACCACAACGCCTGATCAATAGGCATGCCTGATTTAATATTAGATGCAGTAAGCTGAAGAAAATCTGGAAGCACTTCTTCAAGGCTAAGCCTCCTTTGCATCATCTTGAAATCAAGCATGACATACAGCATAATCCACAGCACAAAGAGGATTAGCGCAAAAGCCAGCACCCACAAGACAATCATAATCACAATAATGTAAGTAAGGGTGTATTCTACGCTTCTTGAAAAAAAGTATACAAGGTATGCTGATAGAATAAGGTTTATGACAATAGTTATGTTGAATACCCTAATTGCAACTTTTTTAGATTCTATCTCAAGACCTGCTTTTGTAAGGAAATACTTGAGGCTATGCTTGGTTTTTCTTTCTTTTCTTTTCTCTGCCTTTTCTTTCT
>JAGLGH010000227.1 GCA_023144115.1 Nanobdellota archaeon
AATTATAATCTGCAGAATATCTCTCTTTATATCACAGATGCATCAAATCAAAGTTTTGGCCTGAATTCAACAGCCAGCATATCTGGAATATCAAGTAGTTCAACCTGGATGCTGGAACTGCCAATTGGAGATTATTCCTGGAATTGCCTTGCTCATGATACTTCTGGAAACAGTGATTGGGGTAATGAGGACAGGACAATGAGGGTTGGAGCTGTGATTATATCAGCACCAATCTTGCATTCACCTGCAAACGGCAAATCAGATCCTGAGACAAAACCTGCATTTGTTTGGTATAATTCAACAATGGATAAATTAGGATCAATAAAATACCATCTGCAGGTTGATGATACCTATGATTTCAGCTCTGCTCTTGATGTCAATGTGGCTGGAATTGTGGAAGGGGATGCCCTCTCAAACTATGCACTAACAACAGGTCTTGAGTTAGATACACAATATTACTGGCGCGTAAGGGCATATGATGGGATATATTATAGTGGCTGGAGCGATACATGGCAATATTATACAGAAGGAACTATCGCTCTCAGCTTTATTCAGCAGAATGTAAGCTTTGGCATAATGGATTTAGGCGCAATCAATGATACTTCAGATAATTTGCCGCTGCCATTCATAATCAGGAATGATGGGGATGTATTTGCAGACATAACAATAAATGCAAGCGCAGCATTATGGGTTGCGCAGCCGCTAGGCACAAAGTATTTCCAGTTCAAGGCAGCTGACAGGAATGAGCCAGGTTCATTCAATACAAGCGGATCACCGACAACATGGAATAACATATCATTAAATATTGCTCTTGCAATAAAGCAGCTTGACTATAACAATGTACATGATACAGCAGTTATCGATATTTTGATGGAAGTTCCAACAGATGAACCTGCTGGAGCAAAAACAGCAGATATAAATTTCCACGCAAAGAAATCAACATGAAAATGAGCATAATAAAACATAAGATAAAATCAGCAGAAAACGCAGAATATAGTTTCAATAATTGGAGATTTGTCGCCAAGATACTTTTATTGCTCCTAATATCTATGTTCTTATTATATGATGTTCTTGCGCTAGGCATAAGCCCCTCAACAAGAGAAGTTTATTTCGAGCCAGGCCTAGAGAGAACGCTTTCTTATCACATCATAAATAATGAGAACAAAAACATTTCAGTATCCCTTGCAGTAAGCGGCGACCTAAAAGACTATATTGTTCTTAATGATTCGATAGTTGATATGCCTGATACTGAAGAAAAAATAAAGCTGTATTATACATTGAAGTTTCCTTCAGAGATGGAATCTGGTAAATTGAAATCAGAGATAATTGCGACAAGCAGGTCATTAGTAAAAGCAGGAACTTCTTCTGGTTCAAGCAATACTATAACTGCATCAATGTCTATTGCTTCTGAGATTTCAGTTATTGCAGCATCCCTTGATAATTATCTTATTGCAGAACTTGATGCGCATGATGTTCCTGAGAATGGAAGTTTGCATTTTGATATAGCCATGAATAATCTTGGAGATAAAAATATTCACAATGTCTTTGCAGCAATAAGCATATATTCTCCTGAAGGCACACTGATAATACAATTTGATACCCTCATGAAAGATATAAGAAAACATTCAAAATCTCATATCCAGGCATCATTGCCAGTCTATAACTTAGATAATCTGACTCCTGGTAGATATTATGCAAATGCTGCTGTTTATTATGATGGTCTTGCAGCAGAATCAAGAGATGAATTTAAGGTGGGAGAGCCAGAGATAAGGATAAGTAATATTTCCTTATTCAGAGCTGGTGATAATGCATACAGGTTTGATATTGATACTATAAGCGAATGGAATTCCCCTATAAATGGAGCATATGTTATTCTTGATGTCAAGGACATTGCAGGAAGCCTCATGCCTCAGTTGCAGTCATATCTTTTTGACATAGGGCCAATGGGCAATGAAATTATAACACTATATGCTGAACTGGATGAATTTGGTGAGGAACGATTGCATAATGCGACAATATATCTAACCACAGTAGCTGAAGGCAATACTCTTGAAAACATTTACCTTGTTGAAGACATATTAAAGAGCAGGATAGAGAGATCATTGCAGCAGATAAAGGAAGTCCTTGTATCAATCTGGTTCAGGATATTGATCATATTGATCATTCTCGCAGCAGCAGTGCTGCACATCCACAGATTGTATGTCAGAAATAATCTGGAATATAACGATAGAAACAACGAAACATTTAAATAATAAACCCATTAATATCCTCTCATGGCAGATGAAATATCAAAAAATTTGTTGCTTACATTGATAATCATTGCAGTTGTAATATCTGTTTTATCAATAACCTTAAGCATTGTTGCATTAAATCAGGCTCCTGAAATTGGTCAGGGACAGCAAGATATCCAGCAGGACTTTGGAGGCACAACATCAGTTGATGTGCCTGTAGCGCCAAGTGAAGCAGGTGCTATCACATCTGTTGAAGTTCCGACAGAAACAACTTAGAATGATATTATTGTATTCAGCAACTAAGAGAATTTAGAGGAGGAAAAAAATGGCAGAACCATCAAATAAAATATTAGCATCACTTTTAGTCGTGCTGATTGTAATTTCAGGCATTTCATTATTTGTTGTAATAACAAAGATGACCGGACCTGGTGTGACAGGATATGCAAGTTCCACAGGAGTGGGTGTAACAAATGTTACAGTAAGCGAAGTAACATACATTAATGTCACAGATAATTTCATAGATCTTGGAATTCTTGAGCCAGGATCTACAAATAACAGCGAGAATGTCAATGATTTCTTTACTGTGCAAAATGACGGAAGCATAAATATAAACATCAGTGTTTATGATGCAACATCACCATTTAGCGGAACTGGATGTTCAGCTACACCAAATTCATGCTACCAGGTGCATGGCAATTCATCTGATGGAAGCATAGATGCAACATATACTAATGTTCCATCTGGAGCAGGAACACAGCATTTATTATGTGATAATGTTCCATTTGCAGATGGTGGTGACGAGTGTATTATAGGTGTCCAGATGACTATCCCTGTTGATGAGCCATCAGGAACAAAGACTTCAACTATGACAATTGTTGCGGAAATTGCATAAATCATAATTAGTTCGTTTTTTTTTAAATTATTTTTTTTATTTTTCATATTAAACTTTTTTTTAAATTATTTCTGAATTTTTCTAAATTTTCTCATTCAATTTGTTCTCAATACGTTTATTTGTTTCAGCACTGAATGTTTAACGATATCTTTTTATATAAGTAATATTTGAATACATTATATGGCATTAACAATCTCAACAAAGGCAATCTCTATGCATCTCTCAATATTAATATTAATTATTCTTTTTTCAGGAAGTGTATTCGCAATAGGGGTCAGTCCAAGCACAATGACAATAACATATGAGCCAGGCAAGACAAATAGTTTTCAATTTTTTGGCGAAAACAAGAACTCTGAAGATGCTTATGTAAAGTTTTTTGTCATTGGAGAAATGGCAGAACACATAGAAATACCTGAGGAAACCTCAGTCATACCTGGTATAAGCAAAAAAACTTTCTATTTTAATATTAAATATCCAGAATTCCTCACTCCTGGCACCCATTCAGCAAAATTATATATTGAAGAGACCTCTTCCCCAGAAGAATTCCTGAAAGGCGGCTCAGGATTTGGGGCAAAAGGCGCAGTCATAATGCCAATCAGGGTCAAAGTGCCTTATGAAGGAAAATATATTGAACTAAATTTCCCATCTATGAGATCAATAACACCTGGTGAGATGATATATTTCACTCTTGATGCCCATAATTACGGCGGCAAGGATATTGAGGATTTAAGCGGGACATTCATAATAACTTCTCCAGATTCAGCTGAAATTGTAAGGATAGATACCACTAGTATAGATCTCCTTGAGCCATTAGAGACTGATGAACTGAGAGGTTATTGGCAGGCGCCTTTAGATGCTGCGCTTGGAGAATATATGATAAATACAGAAATAGAATATGGCGGTGAAAAGCCAGCCAAGGCAAACCAGAAATTCAGGGTTGGAGATGAATTTATTGATATAATAGATGCCAGGGCAGCAAATCTCATATCAGATGGCATAGGAAAATTCATGATTGACATAAAAAGCCTGTGGAGCCAGCCAATATCAGGAGTCTACGCAGATATAATAATATTTCAGAATAATGAAGAGATAGCTGTTTTGAAGACAAGTTCAATGAAAGTTCCTGCATTGGCAAAAGAGACACTCTTGGGCTACTGGGAGATTAAAGGTCCTATCATGGAAGAATATGAGGCAAAGATCATTCTTCATTTTGCCGATAAGACTGTAGAGAAGATACTTTCATTTGGCCCTGAGAAAGAAGCGAAATTAGAAAAACCCATATATCCTGGTGGCTCAAAGATGATACTTGCAATAGTATCAATCACAATATTATCAATAGTGGTTTTAGTATCGGTTGTATTATTTTTATACATGTTGATTAAAAAAAGCAAACATTCAGATAAAAAGCCTAATGCAGAAAAACACGCAAAAAGAAAAACCAGAAAAAAATAGGGATGGGATTTTATATGATCAAAAATAGATTTTGGATATTGCTGCTGGCAGCAGTGCTTTTTGCTTTAGCCATTGCATTTATCATTTTCAAGACACTAATCCTAACAGAATCATATACTGTAGATATTCATCTCACAATAGACAATGCGACTGGTGTGAATGTTGCAACAGATGCAATATATTTCGGAACAATAAAACCTGGAAACAGCGTGACAAAGATAATCACAATCGAAAATAGCGAACAAAAACATAAGGTTGTGATTGAAGCATCTGGTGAGTTAAGAGAATGGATTCATTATGATCCAATCTTGTTTATGGAATCTGGAGAAAAGAAAGAAATTCATTTGACAGCAGCCATACCAAAAGATGCTGAATATGGGATATATCAGGGTAAATTAAAGGTGAATTTTTACAGATGGCAAGGATAAAAGATAACAAATCAATTGTTTTTGTAATAATCATGATCATCCTGGCTGCTGCCTTATTAGGATACTCATCTTATTTGAACTCAAGCAAGATTACTGGATTATCAACAGGCACAATTCAGGTAACTGTGAAAAATGATCATCCCTCTCTTACACCAATACCTGATCAGATATGGCTTGTGAATAACTCTCTGACTCTGATGCTTTATGATTATTTCAATGATCCTGAGGGCATTCCCCTTACATTTTCAAATACTGCAATTGATAATATCACTGTGAATATTAATCAGTCAACAAGCAAGGTTACTCTTACTCCTAATCCCGGATGGGTTGGTGAAATGCAGATTATATTTTCTGCATCTGACGGACCTAACACAAAGGCAAGCAATAATATCCCTCTCAAAGTTGTATCTGTTATGCCTGATCCTGGACCTCTTGTTGAACAACCCTCTGCCTCCCATATAGGTGAATG
>JAGLGH010000228.1 GCA_023144115.1 Nanobdellota archaeon
TCAATCTCATTTTCATGCAGCCAATCGGCAACAGCTTTGTTGGTATAATCGCAGTTCATGATACCTTTCAGTATTGTCTTCTTATCATCTTGTTTTTTGGTTTTGAAATATTCAATAAAATTATTAGCATTTTCTTTGTAAATCTTCATGTAATCAAGGCTCACTTTTTTAAATCCTTTTGACCATAAAAATGAATCATGAGAAAGGTTTCTTTCCTTGATGTGTTTCAGGTATTTGACAACTTTTTGCTGGCAGTCATTGTCAAGGCAGTTAAAGTATTCCTGAAAATATTTACCTTTGACATATTCATTTGTCAAGATCTCAGGAGAATCCCTTACCTCAGAATTCTTCAGGATAATCTTATTGCATTTAATGTTCTGATCTTCATAAGGTATGTTAAAAATAAATTTTAAAAAATCATTAGGTAGGTTAAAATAAAAAGTATCGAGATACTCTTTATACTTATCAACATAATTATCTATACTAAACACATCCATTGCATATAAGATATTTTCAGGGACATCTTTATAGCACAGCTCTTTTATGTTTTGTTTCTCATTTTCACCAATTAAAGCATATGGTGTGACTACATACGGAGCCTTTGATGTTCCTCCATACTCTCTTTGCTTATGTTCTATTATAGCTATGTTTGTTATAAAGAAATAATTAGCATCTTCAAGGTAAGAGTATTCTGACAGCAGGTTTTTAATAATAGCTTGAGTAAATCCATTATCATATCTCTTATATAAACTTTGTTCTCCATAAATCTGTGCAGCAACCTGGTAAAAGGCAGAACTGTTCTTTAGAATGTGTTCTTTATGAGACTCTTCAATAATTAGTTCTCTTTTTCCATTGGCACTCAATTCTCTTGCCAGAATCCTTGCTGCTTTTTCATTATCCATCCATGCTCACCTTTCTTAAAAGTTCAATCTCATTCTCATTCAGCCAGTCAGCAACAGCTTTATTGGTATAATCGCAGTTCATGATATCTTTCAATATTGTTTTTTTATCATCGTGGTTTTTGCTTTTGAAATATTTAATAAAATTATTCGCATTTTCTTTGTAATCCTGCATGTAATCAAGTTTAGTCTCCTTAAATCCTTTTGACCATAAAAATGAATCATGAGAAAGGTTTCTTTCTTTGACATTTGTCAGGTATTTGGCAACTTTTTGCTGGCAGTCATTGTCAAGGCAGTCAAAGTATTCCTGAAAAGATTTACCTTTGACATATTCATTTGTCAAAATCTCATGATAATCCATGACCTTAGAATTCTTCAGAAGAAACTTATTGCATTGAATATTCTGATCTTCATAAGGAATGCTAAAAATAAAGTTAAAAAAATCATCAGATTGATTATCATACTTACAATTATTGATATAAGATTCATAACTCTCAATATAATTATCTATACTAAACATCTTCATGGCATTTAAGATATTTTCAGGGACATCTTTATAGCACAGATTTTTTATGTTTTGTTTCTCACTTTCGCCAATCAAAGTATATGGTGTGACTATAAAATGTGATTGAGGATTAGGGGTATCAGATAATGTCACATGCCTGTTTTGCATAAAAAAATAATTAGCATCTGCAAATGACTTATATGAGGAGACTAATGATTTAGTTAAATGTTCAGAAGTCTTTGCAAAAGTAATATAATTTTCCTTGATTGTGTAAAACACAGGTTCTTCAATTTGGTCAAAATATGTGCTGTTTCTTATAAGACGGTCTTTAGAGGATTCTTCAAAAACAATGTGCCTTCCTATCTTATCACCTAATTCTCTTGCCAGAATCCTTGCTGCTTTTTCCTCATCCATCCATGCTCACCTCTCTTAGAAGCTCAATCTCATTCTCATGCAGCCATTTAG
>JAGLGH010000229.1 GCA_023144115.1 Nanobdellota archaeon
ATAGATACATCAAATGTGCCTCCGCCAAAATCAAAAATAAGAATATTATGGTCATCTGATTTGTCAAGCCCGTATGATAGGGATGCTGCTGTAGGCTCATTCACAATCCTCAGAACATTAAGGCCTGCAATCTTGCCTGCATCTTTTGTAGCCTGCCTCTGAGAATCATTGAAATATGCAGGAACAGTTATCACAGCATCTGTTACCTTATGACCAAGATAGGATTCTGCATCAGTCTTTAGCTTTGAGAGTATCATTGCTGAAATTTCCTGAGAGCTATATTCTTTGCCCTCAATTGTTATTTTCTCGTCTGAGCCCATATGCCTCTTGATTGACCTGATTGTGTGCTCAGGATTGGTTATTGCCTGGTTTTTCGCAATTTTCCCCACAATCCTTTCACCGTCTTTTATCACCACAACAGAAGGCGTAGTCCTGTCTCCTTCAGCATTTGCAATAATATGAGGCACTCCCCCTTCCATCACAGCAACTGCGCTGAAAGTTGTTCCGAGATCTATGCCTATTGCTTTTGCAACGCTTGCTTTCTTTTGTTGAGTTTCATCTTTTTTATTTTCTGTTTTGTTTTTTTCTGTCATTTTATTTTTCCTCCTTGTTAGTTTGAATTATTTCTTATCTTGTTGTGTATCTTTTGCTTCTTCAACAGACTTATCTTTTGCTGCGCTTGCCTCTTTCTTCAATGCCCTAATCTCAGCAACTCTCTTATCTGTGAGTATCTGCCTTGGCTTTTTCATTGTCTGCAAAAAAGGCAGCAATTCAGTCACTTCCATGAATTTGACAAGCTTGTTGAAATTGATCTTTGATTTATCTTCTATGCTTCCAAGAGCCTCATACAAGCTCTGGTCTGTTGTTACAAGATTTACCTCACTTGATTTGCATAGTATCAGAGTATCCAGCTTATCATCCAGTTCAAGAAGGAACCTGTATATTGATTCTGCTGTAAGATACATCCTTTGTTTTGTTTGTTGGTTGATATCAATCATGTTTTACACCTCATTTTTTCCTTAATTCTGAATAATTAAGCATCTTGCTAAGCCTTTCCTTGTCAGGGACAAGGTCTGTAAGATTCCCACCAGAGATTGTTTGATTTGTCTCCAGATACATTGCCCATTGCCTGATGGATTCTGGGTCATAAGGATTCACATAGTAATTAAGCCTAAACCAGATGGAAAGTTTTTCTCCATCTTGTCCGCAATTGCCGATTCTGCATTCAGTTGGCTTTACCTCATGTATCCTGCAATGATTATTGTCTTCAAGAAAGACGCACCTGCCATGAGGTCTGTCTTTCTGCCTTATTAGCTTTGGTCTAAGCCTGAGTGTATTGAACTTCTCAACTTCTTCAAGGTATTCTTCCTTTAGTGCTTTTTCTGTTATCTTCAGGAATTCTGCAATCCTTGGGATATCAGCGTCAAAAAGCGCGCCGCTGCTATAACTGCAGCAATTACCGCATTTAGAGCATTCTTTTCCAATGGCAAGGGCTTCTTTAATTGAAGTTGATTTTGTTATAATCATTATTTTGCATCCTCTTTTTTGCATTCTTCTTTGCTGATATCATCTTTTGGGCCTTTGCTTATCTTGACCTTGCTGTGCCTGATTATCCTGTCACCCTGATCTGAGCGCAGCATATAGCCTGCCTGAAATTCTTCAATTACTATATCTTTTGGCTTGTCTGAATAATCTGCCATAAGGGCTTCATGAATGCATGGGTTAAAAATCTTTCCTAAGGCTTCAATCCTGCCAACACCCATTGATTCAAGTCCTGATACCATCTGAGAGAATATTAATTTTATTCCCTCAATAAAATCATCGCTCTTTGTCACATGCTTCAATGCAAGCTCAAAATTATCAAGTATTGGAAGAAACCTCTGAATCGTATCAATCTTAGCATATTCCCTGAATTCAAGCTTTTCTTTCTCGTTTCTTTTTCTAAAGTTCTCAAACTCTGCCTGCAGCCTTTGCAAAGTTTCAGTCAGTTCCTGTATCTTTTTGTCACTCTCAGAGGGCTTTTTCAGCTCTTTATCCTTTCTTTTTTCTTTGTTTTTTTCTGTTTCATCTGTCATTTTTGCGCACCCACCTAAAAAACTTTTGCACAAGACTTTGACTCGTGGAAAAGTTTTTTACAGTGATGTTTTAAACTTG
>JAGLGH010000023.1 GCA_023144115.1 Nanobdellota archaeon
ACACAAGAAATGTTTCCAGGATCTGTTTTTTTCAGGGATCCTCAACAAGTATCTGAAGAAATTCAGAAGTGTCAGGAAGATTATGGTTCAAATTATTTTCTGTTGACAGACCCTTTAGTTTTTGGAGGAGTTAAAGGATTGAAATCTGGACATGCTCAAAAGAGCGCTAAATTATTAGGAAAAACAGGAGCAAAGTTTTATGCTCTTGCCAGATTAGATATGCCATCAGAATATTGGGATTTATTTCAGGAAGCAGGAATAACAAAAGTTGGAGTGGGGATAGAATCACTAGTGTTAAAAGGAGTAAAAGATGGAACTCCTGATATGTATTTAGGAAGAATAGAAAAGTATGGAAATGAAGCAATAAAAAGAGGCATGTTTTGTAAAGGATTGTTTATGGTTGGTTATGAAGGTCAAACCAAGGAACAGATTCTTCAGGAAGCTGATGAGCTGAGAAGATTAAAAAGCATTTCAGATATTCGTATATCCTGGTTGACTCCATTTGAAAAAACAGCTGAAGAAAGAGAAGCGCTTTTTAAGCAAGGTTTAATTTATACTTCAGATATCTCTAAATGGGGCACTAATGACCCAATATATAAGATTGATGATATTGAAGATCCAGAGAGTGTGGGATTACTTAGAGATAATATGTATCATTCTTTTTACACAAGCGGTAATGCTGATGCTGTTGCAAAAAAGCTTATTGAAGCTAATCCAGAACTTCGGAGAAGTTATGAATGGTTCAATAAGAATGTTTTGGCGAAGTCTGGATTAAAGATATCTGTGGATTAAGGGGATTTGCTTTTTATTTAAATTATTGAGACTAATCAATACAATACCCTTTATATCCCATCTTTTCATCATCAACATAAACATCTCTCAATCCGTGCTTATTCCTTTTTTCACTAAGCCCAATCCTTCCTGCTGCAATCATCCTGGCAGCAAGAGTAAAAGCAGGCCAGTCGCAATGTTCTTTCTGTTTAGCCTGGTGTTGATCAGCAAAATTAATAAGCTCAGTGTATGAGGATGGATACTGAGGTTTAAATCCGAGAAGAGTCTGATTAATATCCCTTCCAAATTTTATCTCAAATGAAGTAAGGTCTACAATTAATTCTAAAGGAGTGCCCTCAGTATTTAATTCTAATGGTTTTGACCTGACAAGAATCTCTCCGCAATCCAGTTCAGGAGTTACAAGATGGGCAGAGGAATATGTTGCAGACTCACCAGCAATGATTGCTTTTACCACAGCATTGTCACCGTCATAAAGCCTTTTGCCCTTATTGTCTATCACAGAAAGGTCTGCTGGATGTATGTTTATCATCTTGTCAGGAAATGCCTCAAGCAAAGGTGCCCTTACAATCCTCATATAACCTGCAAGGAAGACCATGTCAATATTAAAGTCATTATCTTTTGCATAATCTTTGAGCTTTTTTGCAACTATTGTTTCGTAATCTTCGCATATTTTTATGTATTCCTCAAGTGCCTGTTCTCCTTGTTGTGCTGCTCTGCTCCATGTGCCGCAGAATTTTACTCCGCTTTCATATATCACAGGCAATTTCAGCTGCTTCTCTGCGCGTTCCATTGCCCCGCATTTCTTGTCGCAAAATACTGCCCTGATCCTGTAACCGTCAGCAGCCTTGTGAAGCGCCTCTACATTTGTCCCGCTTGTGGAAGCAAAAGCAATGCAATCCATTAGCCTATCAGCTTTCGGTGTGTATAATGATTTTATTTTTTCCATATTAATCTCCTCTTTTTTCTTTGCCAGAATTTCTCATCTCTTCTTCAATGCCCTATACCCAATATCATTTCTTAAATATTTATTGTCAAAATCTATTGCCTCGGTTCCTTTATAAGCAGTCTTGATGGCATCTTTGATAGTATCTCCGATTCCAACAACATTCATCACCCTGCCGCCAGCTGTGATAGTTTTGCCAGAACCTTCTTTTTCTGTTCCTGCATGGAATACATAAGTATTATCCATCTTGTCTGCCTTGTCAAGACCTGAAATAATCTTGCCAGTCTCGTATTTTCCAGGATAGCCGTCTGATGCCAATACAACGCAGCATGCAGCCTTATCATAATTCTCGACCTGAATCTGATCAAGATTTCCATCAGCTGATGCTTTCAGAAGCTCATAAAGATCAGTCTTGAGCAGAGCAAGCACTGCCTGGATCTCTGGGTCGCCAAACCTGCAATTGTATTCAACAACCTTTGGCTCACCATCTTTTATCATAAGCCCAACATAAAGACAGCCCTTATAAGGCATGCCCTCATCTGCCATCCCTTCAAGTGTCTTTTTTACTATATTATCATCAACATTTTTTAGTAATTCATCTATTACTACAGGCGCTGGCGCATAAGCTCCCATGCCGCCTGTATTTAGACCCTTATCACCATCAAATACTCTCTTATGATCCTGGGATGATGCAAGATAGACTGCGCGCTGTCCGTCGCATACTGCTAAAATTGATGCTTCTTCGCCATCCATGCAGTCTTCAATGACAATCTTGTTGCCAGAACTGCCAAATATTCTCTGTTCCATTATCTCTTCAGCAGCTTTTACTGCCTCATTAAGATTTTCGCAGACATATACTCCTTTTCCTGCTGCAAGACCTGATGCTTTTACAACAATCCTTTGTTCAGGCAGTGAATTAAGATAATCTTTTGCTAAAATAAGATTATTGAATACTTCAAAATCAGGCTGGGGTATGCCATAGTTTCGCATGAAGTTTCTCGCAGATGCCTTATCCCCTTCTGTTACAAACGCTGCTTTTTGCGAAGGGCCAAATATGCTTAATCCTCTTGCATCGAATACATCAACAATCCCATTGCATAATGGGATTTCAGGACCTACAACTGTCAAACTGATTTCTTTTGCCTGAGCAAAATCAGCCAATGTCTCAAAGTCTTTTGTATTTCCTGCATTATAAGATATATTCCCTGGGGTTCCTGCATTGCCTGGAGCTGTATATATTTTGTCTATAGTCTTGTTTTTGGATAGGAAGGTTGCAAGCGCATGCTCGCGTCCTCCACTGCCTATGATTAATATGTTTTTTTTGTTCATTTTTTATCTTCTAATTCTTTCTTTTCCTACTTTCGCAAGCCATCTCTTGAAAGGTTCAGCATTTTTGCTTGGAACTGATTGGATAAGACGAAAAACATCTTTTGCGTTTCCTGCAAGAACTTTTCTTTTTTTCACTGTTTCGGTTAACATTTCTACATGGGGACAATTTGTCCCTAGGTAGCTTCCAAGTTCAATATCTCTTTTACGCAGTTTTTTTAAATAATCCGTAGGATTGATACTTTCTGTTAAAGCTTTGATAATATCAACTAAAGAATAATACCATTCATCTTTAAACCATATTCTTCGGATTTTCTTACTCTGAAAAATAACTAGTTTGTTATGTTTAGTATTTTTATCATTCATACTGACACCTCATTGAATTTTTTGCAGATATAGGTTCAAGGAAATGGATAATCTGTCCCCCTCCTTTGAAAGCTTTTTGCAAGATTCATTTCTTAAGTTCTTCTAAGTCCAAAAGTTTTTTAGTGTAGATTGTTTTATGATAATTGATTTAAATATTTTTTGTTTTATGCATCCTTCAGCAAGCCTCTTGCCTGAATATGTCATCATCCTTCCTGCGATTGCCCAAACATATAATTGTTTTACTTCTTTTTTCATAGTAACTCAACAGAATAAAATAGTATTACTGATTAGTTACTGGTAAGATACCAAAAACTTTAAATAAGCTTAGTGTTCTTAGTGTTATATGAGGATAAAACTTAATGAAACAGATAAAAATTGAGATAAAAAAGTGAAGTGATTAAAAATGAATAGAAAGCAACTAATATTCGGAATTTTATTTATATTGGTTTTGATTTTGAGTGGGTGTAGCAGTCTTACTAGTCCTGAATCTATGTCGCCTTCTGATGTGGCAGAGTATTATTTTGAAGGTTTGATGTATTCTGGAAGTAATCATCAGAAAATGTATGATTTGCTTTCTCCTGATGTTAAACCATCAGATTATGATCAATGGTCAGATGGAATTGCCGGAAAATTAAATGCATATTACCAAGGCGGCGTAAGTTTCCAGTTTATGAGTGTTGAAAATGAACAAATAAATGATAATAAAGCTACTGTTTTGGTTAAATACAAATTAATTGCAAGAGGACATCCAATTACGAAAAAGGTTGATGTAACTCTTATTAAAACTGATGAAGGTTGGAAACTTACTGAGAAATATAGCCTAGGGAGAGATTCAAATGGGATTTAAAGAAAGATATGTAAAATCAAATGGCAAATTAAATTGGGTTAAAATAATTACAAATATAGTGGCTATTATTGTGATTCTATATGGGTTATCTTGCATCTTTGGAGTAAAATGACTAAGTGTGAGAATTGTGGAAAAGAATTTTGTGAAGACTGCAAAAAAGAATATATACAAAAAAAGAAATCTGAAATAAAAAGAGTAAAATAAAAATTAAAAAAAATGGAACAAGAAGAAAAGATAAAAGAAATAAAATGCACATGCAATCAATGCGGCAAAGTATGGCATTATCTTGAAAGCCGAAAAAAGCAGTTGAAATCACAGATTACGGGAAATACTCTTTATACTTGTGCTACTTGTTGCAGTCCATTTGCGATGTTCACGGCAAATAAAGCACATGATTTAAGAAAACAATTGGATGATCTTGAAAAATGCCCTGAGTGTGGTTCAGCTGATGTTACTATTAAAGAAATCTGGCATAAAAAAAGAACATAATATTCTTGTGAAGATTTCGATTTATTTGATAAAACATCTTCATCAGGATAAGTTGTCACCTAGATTAAATAAGAGGGGTGGGTATTGTCGATTTTACCCTTCTTGTTCAAATTATGGCATTATGGCAT
>JAGLGH010000230.1 GCA_023144115.1 Nanobdellota archaeon
TAAATCTTTCGGGAAATATTTATAAAGTTAAAGGATTCTGTATAAAATAATGAGGTCTGCAACATATAAAATAACAATAATTGATATGCGCAAACCCTCTTCTGAGAATATCAACCTCAAACTCCAGTGGCTGGGCTCGTCATTAGGCTTATTTGGGCTTAGAGATAAAGACAAATCCTGTTTCAGGCTGTTTATAGAGTTGCTGAAAGCTGCAAAAATAGGTCACTTATATTCTTCTGATGATCTTGCAGCAAACCTTAAGCTTACCAGGGGAACAGTAGTGCATCATCTCAACAATCTTATAAAAGCAGGGATAGTCATAACTGAAAAAAATAAGTACATCCTCAGGGTTAACAACCTAACAGAACTTATTGAAGAACTTGAAGAAGACATGATGAGGGCATGCGCAAGATTAAAGGATGTTGCAAAAGATATTGACAGGAAACTAGGGTTGTGAATCTGATAAAAATTATAAGTGAACTATATTATCAAAGAAAGGAATTATTTTGTTTATCCAGGAGGAATCTTCAGTTTTTGGAGTAATCATTATTGCAGCACAGCCTGCCTCAGAGCATTCTTCAAGCACGCACCTTATAAATTTGAGCACAATTTCCTCATGATTATAGATTAGCAAAGTGCCAAGCGCATCAATCATGACAAATTTATCATGGCTGACATCATTGATAAATTCGCTAATTGATATACTTAATCCTGTAAGATCTGCAGGAGTGGATATATGGGTTACATTCTCTTCTTCAGCAACATTTGTAAGAGAGGTGGAAATGCAATCTATAAATAATATATTTTTAAAATCGATGTTTTCTTCTTGGAGAATGTTTTTTACTGCATGCTGAGGTCTGTTAAGGCAGACATACGCACCAGAAACAGATTTTTTAGAAAATTGTTTTAGAACACCATTAGAAGTGCTTTGAATATTTTCAACATCAGTGATAATCAGAGTGTTAATCTTTTCTGTTATACCTGAAAGAGTCATATGATTAAAGATTTAGGTTGGCATTTAAATATTTATCGCAAAATGAAAAACTTTTTTAGTTTATGTAATATTGTTCGGTTTTATACAAAATAACATTATGTTTTATCATAATTAAACAGAATTTATAAAAGTTGTTTAAAAAATATCCCACCATGACCATCAAGTAAATAAATGAATATCTCTATAAGTATAGGTTCCTGCGATTTTACAAAAAGAATCGCAGAAAAGTTTGGCTGATACTTCAAACTTGTTTGAAGGCTTAGAAATGCAAAGCATTTCCAAGAGGGCAAGCTTTTCGACTATCATGCTGCCGAGAGAAAAGTTGTCTATGAGCCCACCTACTAAATCCCAGATATATAATTAATTTATTTCTTCAAATGATTTTTATTTCAATTAATTTTGAACCTATTATTTATTACAATCAAAATTTTTCTTTGAAAAGTTTAATTATAAACTTATTTTGAAATATTAATTGAACAAATAACCCTTATATATTTATATATCTAATTTTGGATGTATCCTTATATTATTGCAGAGGCATGTTAAGATTTATCCTTTCATTCAAGAGTGATAAGAAATCTTTAAAAGATAGTGAATTCAAATCTGACATTTAGCATATAATATTAATCATAAAAAAAGGTGGTTTGCATGAAGAAAAAAAGTATGAATCTATTCTTAAGAAGTATTTCAGTTTTGATATTCCTGACGGCATTTGCAGGAATTGCTGCAGCATCATGCTGGGACAATGACTATGACCAGACAGCATGTCAGGCAGATGATAGCTGCATGTGGCAGGATCCATGGTGCGAGGAGAAAGGCTGCTGGAATAACTTTAATGAAGATGGCTGTGACAACTCCAATATGTCATGCCAATGGTATACTGGAAATGCCATGGGATGGTGTGAAGATTTAGGATGCTGGAGTTATGATAATACTAACCAGACAGCATGTGAAACTACATCAGGTCTGGACTGCACATGGAATACTGAGTGTTTTGGTCCATGGGAAATGGGCTGCTGGGATTATTCTGATTCTACATCTTGCGCATCTGCTGGATGCGACTGGGGAGGGATGTGTTTTGAAAAAGGATGTAATCAATATTCTTCAAGTTTAATATGCCTTGCTTCAGAAGATGATTGCTCATGGAATTCTGAATGGGATTATTGTTATGAAGCAGAATGTTGGGATTATTCAGATAATGAAAGTTATTGCAATAGCGCGCCAGGAAGCTGTTCATGGGATTCTTATGGAATGTATTGTTATGAACCCTCTTGTTGGTCATATGATTATGATGAGACATCCTGTAACAATGCCTCAGGTCTTGATTGCACATGGAATGACCCTTGGTGTGAAGAACAAGGTTGTTGGTCAAATGGAGATTCTGGCAGCTGCGAGACAGCAGGATGTAACTGGAGGACTGATAATTTCAATACTGGATGGTGCGGAGATGTTGGCTGCTGGAGTTTTGATAATATAACT
>JAGLGH010000231.1 GCA_023144115.1 Nanobdellota archaeon
TGATGGGATTAAGCCTGGGAACAACTGATTCGATTATGGCTTATGATGAATCAATAAGATGTATGATATTATGGAGTCCAATCTTTAATCATAGCTTGAGTTATGAAAGATTTAAGGATGAAATATTAGAAAAAGGTTTTGTTATTGAAAAAAATGGTATTACTGGACAAGAATTCAAGATCGGGAAAAAAATGTGGCAAGACTTTAAAGATATTAATCCAGCTTTAAAGCTTCCTAAAATTAAATGTCCTGTATTAGCTATAATTGGAACTGAAGATTATCGCATTTCTGAAGAAAAAGCGCAGGGATTTATGAAACTGATTCTTTCAGATAACAAACTTGAAATTATTCAAGGAGGAGATCATGATTTTTTAATTGAAGAAGCAAAAAAGAAAGCTATTCAACTATCTACAGATTTTATTAAAGCTCATCTATAACTATTTTCTTAATCTTCTAATAAATATGTAAGTAATTACACCAATCATTGCAATCAGCAAGAGGGTTGTGATTCTCAAATTTGATTCTGAAGAGTTATCTCCACCTAATAGGAACCTCCCAGTGATTGCAGCCAAGCCAGATACATCTTCTTCATCAATTAATTCTTCATCTACTATTTCTAAATCTGTTATTTCTTTGTCTTCAGTAGGTGAAGGTGGGACCTCTTCTATATTCTCATCTGGAATAAGATTATCAATCTCTTCTTTGGGTTCTTCTTCTTGTGTATCGTCTAAAGTGCTTGGAACTGAGTTGGGTATAATAGTATAAACAGTATAAATTCCACCACCACCTGAAGCCCGCCTGTTTAAATATTCATCATTAAAAGTCTCATTATGAGATGAATAGTTACTGCAATCATCAGGACATCTTGGTCCATCTGATTGGCCATAGTAATAGTTGTCTATGCAGTCGATGCAAAAGAAATTTTGGTCATATAATTCAGTTAAATTAAAAGATTCTTCTCCTCCAATATATACCCCAGAATATGTCTGCGTACCATTGAAAGTATTATTTATTATCGTACAGTATTTACTGCAACCTATACATTTCCCATCTATTATCAATCCAAATATATTATTATTAAAGATGTTATTCTTAATCTGACTCTCAGAAATATTGTCAGCCCACATCCCAATTACATTATTGACAAGATTGTTATTATAAACATTACTATCTATAAAATCCCAAAACCATAGTCCAACAGTATAATTAGTTATCATGCAGTTTCTAATAGTAATATTCTTGTACTCCATCATTGAGGAATTTTGTAATCTGGGATTGATTCCAGATCCATTGTAATCTCCAATTAATTCTGCACCATTACAATCGAGTACAGAATTGTCCTCAATCATATCAATATAAATACCATCAGGCAAGGAGTAACTTCCTTGACAAAAAGTGGTTGAATTTGTAATATTCATGCCATTTGTGGGTATGGTGCAATTATTACCAAGAATATTAATAGAACTCAGTACACAAAACAATGTTATTAATAGTATGATTTTTTTCATCGTTGCCTCAAAAATTAATGCCTTTTAAATGCTAAGGTGCTGTATATATTTAAAAAGATTTGCTTTTTTTGTAACTAATGCGTCACAAATATATACTCCAGTATAGAAAAAACTGCATTGGATTAAGTTTTCCATTAAAATATGGGACTAATTCGTTGAAGAGGGGAAGATTTATCTCAGAAGTATAATAATACCTATAATTGCATCTTTCTTATTTTCATGATCTTTAAATTTATACAGATAGTTGTTCAGTCCTTTTCTAAGGCTTCGCGCTTTTTGATGTAATTTTCTTGCTTTCTTCAATTTTTGGGGATTATAAATCAGCAGCAAATCAATCCTGACTGCATAACCTCTGTCTAAAGGTGTGTGCTCATAAAAATGCCAAATTACATCACCAAATTCTGTTGGATATTTATATGAATCAGGAATGACTAATTTGGAATTTTTTATCTCAAATGTGCCTGCCTGAATATCATAATCATATCCAGAAAATTCATCATGACACACCCCTTTCTTATTAGGATTATATTTATCAGTTCCGGTTTTAACAACAATGTCTGCTAATTTATTTAATGATATTCCAGGGTGATCATCTGACCCTATAGCACGAAGAATATATTTCCCATCAGGAAAATTCGTTTCTAATACTGCATCTACCTTTTTTCCTAACTTAAGATAATTTGGTTTTTTCTTTATATGATATTCAGGAAGATGCACTTCAATTATTTTGACTGCCATATTCTTTTAATAATAATAATAAACCTTTATTAAATTTTTGCCAATTGATTATTTTTAAAGTAGAAAGAGCATTAATAAGTAAAAAGTCAGATGTAACGGAGCACAAGCATCTTCAAAACTTTGGATGAGTTATTAGGAAGGCTCTGCGTCCCCGTATGGGGCTTCCCCCCGCGACGAGCAGGATAAGGATTAGGGTGAAGTTTTGACTGATGATGCTGGTGCTCCTGGAATAGCAGAATTTTTACTTACGAGCATTAGAAAAGTTTATATAAATCTTCATATTCTAAACCTTCTATGGAACAGATACATAAGATAAGTGCTATGGTTATCAAGGATAATACATTACTCATGGTAAAAAAAGTAGGAAAAGAAACCTGGACTACTCTGGGTGGGAAACCTGAAGGGAAAGAAACTGAAGAAGAAGCATTATTAAGGGAGATTGATGAAGAGATTCATTGTGATGCAAAAATCATAAGAAAACTTGGTGATTTTGTTACAGATGCACACCATGATAAAGGTTTTACTGTAAAACTATCAACCTACTTAGTAACACTATTAGGAGAGATAAATCTTGATGATCCAGAGTTAGAAAAAGCAGATTTTATTCCTAAAGAATTTGAAGAAAAAGGAATAAAACTTCCTCCTTCAATGACAGAACTAGTAATACCGTTTCTAAAAAAAGAAGGATTAATTGATTGGTGATTAAAAAGGAGATTTTCCTGCTTTTGCCAAATCTGTTATATCTTTAGCAATCTCATATTCCTGAATACTATACATTATTTCTGCTAACTGATTATCTTTTGCAGGCACAGGACCGATAAATGGATCAACAAATTGTTCTCTTAATGAATATGGCTGTTCAACCCATTCATTAGATCTATAATACCAATGTGGAATTTTATTTCCTCTTACGATCATCTGAACAATCATTTGATTTGTATCCAGATCTCTTCTTGCATTAAAAGTTTGGACAGCATGTTTTGCACATGATTCAACAATCTCACATAATTTGCCATTAACAATTTGTTTCATAGCCATAAAAATAAAAAATACAAATTTGTTTTTAAATATATTTAATTTTTGCAGGATTATTAAGGGTTTTACGATAAAATGAGAGTAACATTTTTATATTTCTCCTAATCTTTAAATAATAACCATGACATCTGATTCATTAGATGGATTAATGAAAAAGATAGGAATAGATCCAACTAGTAAAAAGGCTGAAGAGATCAAAGAGCGATTTGGTTTTTTATCTTCTATATCTGAATCTGATTTTAACTTGATATTAAGTAGAATAGAAACCACAAGCAATTCACAAGAGAAGATTAATAATTCAGGAAATAATATTATTTCTAATTACAAAGAAAGTCCAAGGAAAAGAGATAGGGTTATAGTACGATATAGAAAAGCAATTGGATATGTTATAAAAAAGGCACCTTTTTTGGATTCTATAATGTTGATTGCCAATATTGATCCCTATAAACAAATTGGCGAAGAATTTTTTTATAAAATTTCAAGCTTAGATAAAGAAATAGCAAAAGCACGAAAATATAAATTATATATGAAATAATCCATCCTAAAAATGCAAGCATTTTTATCTGAATTATTCATTCTCACAGTAAAAGTGGAAAAAATCAAGAGGAATCTTTGCCAGCTTGAAGAGCTTGGCTTAAGCTGTATTGGATGCTGTGGATTTGATTTCACAAACAAGAAAGAAGTCATGGAAGCATTAGACAGGAATAGTGATGAGTTCAAAGATTTCTATGACAATGAGAGTATTGACCTCAAAGGATTCAGAGACAGGCATCCGAAAGATATACTGCGAATCTCAGGAATATGCTATAATCTTATCTGGAAAGATAAAGAAAGAGGTCTTATTTTCTGCCCGCTCCATCCAATGGTTATTGAAGGTCAGAATACTGGACAGAAAGATCTAAGAGAAGGGCACTGCAATCCAGGGCATTTATGCAGGATAGCATATAAGTTCATGAAATGGAGCAGGGATAAGCAGGATAGATATGTTGCATTTCTCAAATCCAAGAATCTGGATTGGTATGAATATTCTATAAAGAATGATGATGGCTCACTGCTTGATGAATTTGAGCAGCATAAACTTTGAATCTATTGTTTACCATTGAATAATTTTTTATTAGCTCTTTCCTGCCATGTGCTATAAGGAATAGTAAGAGTTTGTAATGCTCCTACATTCAAATCAAGAGTTTTTGCGACCTTATTATAGATGCCCTCTTTTTCTTTAAGCATAGCCTGCATATATTCTCTTGTTTTTTTATGTGTTAATTCTTCCTCACTAAATCTTGATAAATAAGCTCCACTTAAATTTACAAAAGCATTTATCTGGTGGTCTTGCAGTGAGGAATTACCTTCTCCTGAGATACTAATTATTCTGGGTGTTCCGCCAACACCTTGATTTATGCTTGATGAGTTATAAGCATTTAATGCGAAAAAAGATAAATCTGCAGTATTAAGTTCGGTTCCTAATCCTATTCCCTGCAAATTTGCAGCAAGATACATATTTGCACCATCAAAACCTGAACCAATTTCAATATGATCCATAAATAATTCTTGGTATGTATTCTGGCCAATATGCCATTGCCTGATTTTTCCTTTGTCTTTATCAAATGCAACTACAATAAAACCTGTTGAACTTTCACGTTTAAATTGGTCGTAGTTTTGCATAGCAGCTTTATTTTCTTGTTCAATAAACTGATCATATTTTTGCTGTAATGCCATCATCTGATGCTGTATAAACTGTTCTCTTTGTTCTTCTGGCATTTGTTTTGATGTTTGTCTGATAGTATCCAATTGAGTTCTAGGAAGTAAAAGACTTGCTTTTTTCTTAATTTCTGCACTATTAGAAATTAAATAAGATTGATCAGTATTATCTTGTCTTAATTTATGAGCAGAATGGATACCAGAGACATAATTTTCCAAAGTTGGTGATTCTAATTCACCTAAATTCCTAATTACACCCTCAATTAGATTACCATTACCGCTTCCAAAAACAACACCATGATAATTTTCAGCAGAAAATTCTCCTGCCTTGTTCACAGAATCACTTTGTCGACCTGAATGAGATACACGACTATCAGTTATTACAATAGCTTCAAGTCTTTGTCCCTGACTAAATGAAATGCCTACTGTCATAATTGAAAAGAATCTCTTGGGCTTTATTAATGTTTCGTTACTAGGTAGTGAATATAATCTGTTCAAAAACCCCATATTTAGCCACACATTATGCGAGACACTGAATTATTTTCAGTTAGTAACATTTATAGATACCTAGTATTTATCAATTCATATGAGATCAGATTATTTGCTATATCCTGAAGCTCTTGAAAAGATTAAACAATCAGGAATTGAAGACAGAGTAGAAGAACTTAAGAGGTCTGAAGATGGGATTCAATATATAGGAGGAATTGTATTTATAGATGGAATAATTGGAGCAGTTCAAGAATTAAAAGAAGAAGGATTTTATGACAAACTCCCACAGGATTTTGCAGGAAAATACAAAAAAACAATGAATGGAATTCTAAATAAACCTGAAGAATTTCTATGGACAATTCAAATGCCTACAAATACAATAAGAGAGCCTTGTGAACTGGAAGATTTGTTATTATTTACTGGAGAACTGGCTTCAAGGGTACTAAGACCTGAAGAAATCTGGAACTATTCAAAATTTGGATTTTCTTCACCTTCTGAATTTATCACTACAATAGGTGCTTTCATAATACAACAATCTAAAAGAAATACTTTTTTAAGGGAAGGATATAAATGGACAAGAAAACGAGATGATGGTTCTGAAATAGTTACTGAAGTCACAGGAGATAATCATTTTGATTTAAGAATATATCAAACAGATATCGCACCATACCCTACAATAGACCCTCTTGGCAATACAATTGAAATGAGACCTGAAACTGATGCAGATAAGCACATAGTAGCAGCATCTTATTCAACAGAAGGGACTTTATTAGTTGCTGTTATGAAATATATTGAACAACAGGGCATTCCAGCAGAATATCAAAAAGATGGTGCAAAACAACTCATTGAATGGGGTAATTCTTTAGGACAAAGTGGTGGAACTTGCACAGAACACTTTGGAGGATTGAATCAAAATCCAATGTTCTTTTTTGGAGGATATGATATTCCAATTCCTCAACTAAATAAAGCTAATGAAGCAGACCAACATTCTAATTTTTGGTTAACTACTACAAGAGAAAGCGCATATGGGGCATATATTGCCCATAATGGAGATTTTATTTTATCCTATCAAGAGAGAAATTTGATGAGAGACTCAGTCAAACCAATTAGCGCAAGATTTTTGCCAAATGATGCAGAGCATTTAGTGAAAGGATTAATTTATCAATCTGCAAAAGGTCTTGGGAGAACTTCAGCAAGACAACTTCTTGACATATTAGCATATAGATATTCTCCACAATTTGAAAAAAACGAGAAGATTTCAAAAAATATTTCCTTTTAACATCTGAGGGAAATATTTGTTTATTTTAGCCAATAATAATCTTTTTTCATCCCTTGTTAAAGAATCCATAAGATAAGGATTTTCATTATTAAGACAAATCCCTTCTAATCTTCCATCTCTAGTATCTAATACTTTATCAGAAAAAACAACTCTCTTATATAAACTATCAGATGGACTAATCTGAACAATTCTTTTAGCAACTGAATCCAATGAATCAAAATCAAGACGATTGCCCTGATATGTAACAGGATTCCAATTTTTTCCATCCCAAGACTCCAGATAAAAATGCTGTTCATCACTTGAAAAAATTTGTGTATAAACATTAAATCTCTTTACATATTTTGAATCCATAATTATTGATAAATAGAAATAGTTTATAAATTTATAGGCATTTTCTCAGTTTGGAAAGAATTAGCTATGGCTACAATAAGGTTCTCTACAAATGATTTTCACAGTTTAATCGTCAAAAAATAAGAAAAATAGTAATGATGTTTACAACTCTTTATCCATCATATGCTTCAATGGCCTGATTGCAAGGATTACAAATGCTATCACATACCAATACAAATCTAAAGATGTTGTTACAGTCCAATATTTTGCTACAAGCAAGATTACAGCTGCTGTTGATAATTTAATCAACGATTAAGGGGTATAATATATAGATTTCTATTTGAGTGTTATCACCCAAATTTACAAGATATGCAAAACCATCAAATATTTTATATCTCTCCAGGGGTGATGACGCAACAAAAACTTTCATTCTGAAAATTTTTGTAGTAACATTTATATATAAGTATATTATAGGACAATTAAGGGTAGAGGTGGTTTACTTATGAACAAAATAAATCTTTTAATCATAATTTTTATCTTGGCAGTTTCTTCTGTATCTGCTATAGAGGGTGTTACGCAATTCAAGGCAAACATATCTCCAGATTTCTATGAGCTTCCTAATCTCTTAGAGAGAGCTGAATTTACGCTTGAGATAATCAATGATGAAAACGAAGCAAAGCATTTCAGGATTACACAGATGGATCCTCATTGGGTTATACAGACTGAACCATTCTCACACTGGACAAGCGGAATTACTGTACCTGCCAAGAGCAGCAGCTTTACAAAACTTTACGTAAAGCCTTCCAGCATCGATACAGGGAGGTATAAGATCCTGCTTGAGATTTCACCTAAAGGCGAGAAAGTCATGATTAAAAAAGAGATGATAATATCAATCCCTGAACCATCTTCGAGAATATATCAACCTGCAATCAGGACAGAAGTTGAAATCAATGAACAACAGGACCCAAGAGAGCCTCTTAAGATTTCAATACAGCTGCAAAACCAAAATCCACTTGACATCAAATCACTTAAGGTTATTATAAAAAGCGATTCAGAAGACGGTGTTGTGCTGATAAATGAGGAAACCATCACTTCATTAAAGCCTTTAGGAACAAGCGGTGACAAAAAAA
>JAGLGH010000232.1 GCA_023144115.1 Nanobdellota archaeon
TTTATTGCAATTGGTTCTTTTGACCATTGGATAAAAATACATATATCTCCATAAAGTATGGTTGTAGTAGGATTAGTGTATTTATCATCCACAAATTTATATGTTAATAAATCTCTTTTCTCCAGCTTAGATTCAAACCTTCTTGGGAATATTGCTCTCTGTTTAATTCCTAAAGCGATTCTATTTTTATGCCACAATTCAAAATATGATCCAAAAACTCTTTTGAATTGTAATTCAGAAGCAAATAAGGCTATTTGTTTTTTCGCTTCTAATATTTCCTCAAATATCATTCTTAAACCTTTTTTCCCAACAAAAACGTTAGCTTCAAGAGTCGGCTTATCTTGATTCACACTCAGTTTATTGATTTCTTTAAGAATTTGGTTCTTAGTTTTGACTATTTCTTCTTCTCTCTCTTTGACTAAAGAAATAAGCGATTCTGGCTTCTTTGCTTCAAACCATTTGATGTTATTTTTAATTATGAATGAAATTACCCCTTTAGCGATTAATCGGTCTAAAGCCTCATATACATTAGTCCTGTTAATTTCGGTCTCAGCACTAATCTTTTTTGGATAACTGCTTCCTGATTCAATCAAGTGTAAATATATCTTTATTTCTGATGGACTAAATCCCAGTTTGGATAAATTTTCTTCGAGCATAAAATTAGAATATGTCTATTCTTTATAATTGTTGTGGTGTGGAGGGACAACTATAGTTTATAATTACAAATGTATTCTTTCATAAATAGTTAAAATGATTCTCTTTGATGATAAGTATGCTGAAATACATACAAAAATACAGGAAAATTCAGAATTAGTTAGAAATATTTATGAGATTGCAGAAAAAAAAGGATTGAGAACAAAGGGTGCAGTGGTGGATATTGAAACTGGAACAAAGAGGCCAAGAAAAGTATATTTTCCTTGCGGTAAGATTGAGGATATTTATTTGGGATTAGATTTAATTAACAACCATGTAAGATTTTCTTTTTACGTGATATTAGCAAACATGAGGTTAATTTATGAGAAATCAAAAGGAAAAGCAGATCTATCAAGAGTTTATGCTTTATTAGATGATGAATTAGGTATTGTGAGTGAAGATATGTCCTCTGGGGGACTAGATTATGTGGATGATGGAAGTAACATCCTGGATCCAGTTCTAAATTTATTGTATGTAGATGATTTTGGATCTTATAATGCCACATTTGAGATTCGTAAAACAGGAGAACCAACAAGAAGGCCCATTGTAGATTTGGATCATCTTGAACTAAAAAAAGAATATTCTGAACAGTGGCTAAAATATGGTAGCCAATATATGGATGATAATAAAATATTCAGGATACATAAAAGATAGTTTTGATTAATGGGAATAAACACAATCAGTTATATCAAGAAACAAAAATGGATTGAATCGTTCTGTAATACTTATTATAGTACTATAAATTATTTAACAATATCTTTATTTCTGAGGGACTAAATCCCAGTTTGGATAAATTTTCTTCGAGCATAAGATTAGAATGTACCAATTATTTATAATTGTTGTGGTTTTAGACAACAACTAGGATATATAATCTATAATGAATTACCATTGCATAATTATGAATGAATTTGACCCAGAATGCAGAATAGAAAAACCAATCTTTATTTTTGGTTGTTGTAATAGCGGAACAACGATACTATGGGAAACATTAAAATCACATAAAGACATTGTTGGACCAGATATTGAAGGTCAGGATTTAGAAGGATTGCCAAATTCAATGAGACACCATTTAGGTAAATCCACTTTCAGACTTTGGGCCCATCCTAAATTTAAGCTATGTTATCATAAAACTGAAAAAGATTATAATGAAGATGAGAGACAAGCAATCATAAGAATATATCAAAAGTATCAGGAACCAAAAAAAAGGTTTATCACAAAAAGCCCAGCAGATACATTAAGGGCAAGGTTAATTCAATCATATTTCCCAGATTCTTATTTTATTGCTATCGTAAGAAACGGATATGCTGTTTCCGAAGGGATTATCAGAAAAAGAAAATTAGATCCAGATAGACCCCAGTTTGAAGGTTTGTATACAACAATAGACGAAGCTGCTGAGCAATGGTTTAGAGCAAATACTATAATAACATTACATGAAAAATTTCTACAGAGATATAAGATTATTAGGTATGAAGATTTGATAGAAAACCCTAAGGATACTCTTTTGTCTGTTCTTGAATTCTGTGATTTAGATCTGACTGATTTTTCTATCCCTTCATTTGATAATACCCTAAACCAGCAGCAGATCTCAAGATTATCAGGCTATGAAATTGAAACAGTAACAAGAATAGCGCAATTAATGCTTTTTCATTATGAGTATGAAATTCTAGAAAAAGATCTGAAATGGAGTGATGTTTAGAATGGAAACAAGAATCTTTGGCAAAACTGGAAAAGAGGTTTATATTTTAGGATTAGGCACTTATGGGCATGGAGAAGCCTATGGTGGAATAGGCAGGAAAAATTCAATAAGTGTAATGAATAAAGTGATAGAACAAATTCCTAATAACGCATTCTTTCTTATTGATACAGCACCAAGATACTATTCTGGCAAAGTCGAAGAATGGATTGGAGAATTTATTAAAGAATCTGGAAGGGAAAATATTCTAATTGCAACTAAAGGAGGCAGACATATTGAGCAAGATAGAATTAATGAAAAGGATTTTAGTCCCTATTTTCTTAGACAAGATTTAGAGAATAGCCTCAAAAGGCAGGATGTCAATAAATATTTCCTTTATCAGCTTCATAATCCTGATCTGCAAATTATAAAAGACGGCAAAGTATTTGATTTACTTGAATCATTTAGAGATAAAGGTAAAATAGAATGGTATGGCATTTCTATAAATAATCCTGAGGAAGGTATTGCTGCTATTGAATATTGCGAAAATAAAGGTCTGGATGGTCTTGCTGCAATACAGGTAATCTATAATATTTTACAAAAAAATGGTCTTGAGACTCTTTTTCAATCAGCGCACAAACATGAAATAGCAATAATTGCAAGAGAACCGCTTTTGAGAGGATTTTTAACAGATAAATATTCTAAATATACTAAATTTGAAAATTGTCCTGAAGCAGTAAAAAAGGAGATTAAGCTTTATGGCAAGAATCAGATTCTATCAAAAGTAAACAAACTAAAAAAAGTATTAAGCAATTATGATATTAAACCTATGAATCAACTTGCTATAAAGTTTGCAATTTCTAATCCATATGTTACTCTTGCTATACCAGGAATCAATCGGTCTGAATATATTCAATCTGATTTGGATTCCCCTCATCTAAAAATACATCAAAGCCTTCTCAAAGAAATTGAAAATATTTCTGACCTAGAAAAATGTTAGAGATTCAACTGATTCAACCAGAGAAAAGTCCAGGATACACAAACAATTCAAGAACTGGATGTTATGTACCTCTTGGTTTATTATCTATTGCAACTTATTCTCAACAACAATTCCCTAACGCAAATATTGAAGTTTTAGATGGAGAATTGCTGACAAATCAAGAAATAATCACACGATTAAAACAAAATGCAGTAATAGGAATTGATACCAAAACACCTAATTATGTTTCTGCTCTTGAAATTGCAAAAGCAGCAAAACATAGAGATTGCCAGGTTATTGTTGGAGGAGTTTATGCATCAGCAATACCTAAAGAAATCATGTCCTATAGGCAAGATATTATAGACCATGTTGTTGTCGGATTTGGTGAAAAACCATTTGTTGATATAATCAAAGGTCAGAAAGATAGAATAATACATAATCCAGAACCAAGTTTTGATGAATTGCCAATACCAGACAGAAGTTTTGTTGATTTTGAAAAGTATGTTCTGAATTTTCAACAAAACCACAGCACCTGGAACTATCGGGGAACAAATATTTTTACTCATATGGGTTGCAAGTACAGATGCTTATTTTGTTCGCGATCAGGACCAAAGAAAGTCAGATTTAAGAATCCTCATAAGGTATGGCAAGAAGTAAAAAACCTTGTTGAAAATTATGATATAGGTTATATTATTGATTTTAGCGATACAATTACACAAGATATGATTGCTTTAAAAAGGCTAGTTGATTCAAAACCAGATGAGCTAAACCCTCTTTTTCATATATTTTCCACTGCAGAAGGAATTAATCAAGAAAGTATTGAATTATTTAGAAAACTAAATGTCAAGCATGTTTTTATTGGTGTTGAAACTGGAGATTATAAGCTTGCCAGTAAGATCTCAAAAGGTGCTTCTTTTTCTCCCAGAAGAACATTAGAAGCAATTACTTTATTATCAGATGAAAGGATAGGAATTACTCCTTCTTTTGTACTAGGATTACCTGGGGAGGATAAAGAATCTTTAGAGACAACTTATAAATTTGCTAAAGAAATAAAGAATTTATCAGGTTTTGAAGAAGTATTTTGTTCTGCACTTATTCCATTTCCAGGGTCAAGGGCATTTGATTTGCTTATGAAAAAAACAGAAAAACCAAATACAGACATATTTGACCCAGAAAAAACAAAACAAAGATGGATTGAACAATTTTGTGATGTTGATTATAAGACAATAAATTCCTATGTTGATAAAATTTTAGCTTTAGGAAAATATACTATAACAATTAGAAGACATAATTAGATAGATAAGCATAAGTAATCCCATTTTTTATTTAATCCAGGTTAGAGTTTCATTGAACAATTTTTGTTCAGTACCTTCTTCAATAAACCCATGTGTAGCGCCTTCTACAATCACAGATTCATTTTTTACCTTGATTTTGTCTAAGAAAGGTTTCCATAATTGATATTTGTTATAGTTTCCTGCAAAAATAAATTTACATGGAACTGTTATCCTATTAACTAATCTATCCGGAGTTAAGGATTTCCATTCTTCTACCATCTGTTTTCTAATAATTATATCCATACGCCAATTAAGAATATACTTGTCTAACTCAGGATTATAGACCCCTCCCTTTTCCTTAATATCATTAAATCCAGCTGTCGGATCCCAAAGAACAATCTTTGATATATCAGATAAATCCGTACTTAAAATTACAAGCGCACCTAGACTATGACTAATTAATATCAGATTCTCATATCTATTCTTAAAAAAATCTATAATTAATTTTAAATCTTCTGAATGCGTAGTGATTGAACATTCAATTAATCTTCTGGCATTAGGATTTTTTGAATAAAGGTCAAATCTAAATGTGTCAAAATTTCTTTTTGTAAAAAATGGAACTGCATTAAAATAATGATGCTCATCCTGAGTACCTGTCAGACCATGAACAAAAATTAGCAAGGTTTGACTTTTTTGTTCAGAATTTAAAGTACCATAAATAATATGATTATCCTTTGTTTTCAGTTGGATTTCTTTTTGCATAAAAATGACTATTTCTTATTGATTTAAATAATTTGCTTTAATATGTTTAAAAAAAGAGAGATTAAGATAGAAAACTGAGACTCCTACAATATCATCTAACATAAAACTCCTGCAAATTAAGTTTTGCTCTGGTTTCATTTCTCCATTCTTCATGTTTGTCAGGATTATAGTGTGAAGAATATGATTGTTGGGCTTTTTCCTCTAAATTAGTCACTATTCTCTGGGCATCTAACTCATTTAAATTTAGAGCCAATTTTAATACCCTTTCCTCTCCTGCTGGTTCAAATGCTTGATCTGATGATGAATAAGGATTAATCAAATCTCCTGTAGCAAGGTCAACATAAACTGAATAATATCCATTATTAATGCTTCCCTCTAAAGCCCAAAAACCATGATTATATGCTCTTGAATAATTATCTTTAAATCCAGTTCTTCCATCAGCCTCTAAAGCCAATAAAGGTACTTTTTGCCAAAGTTCTTTCTGTGATGTTGAATAAGTTCGTATATTTTCTATAACTTTTCCCACATTTTTAATCATTTTTGCTGAATCCATGCCACTTCCAAAAACAAGGGTGACTTATAAACCTTTATATTTTTCTCTAACATATCCTAAAGCACTAACAATTCCAGTAAAATCCTTTGCCTCTGCTAAAGAAATAGCAATAGATCTAATTTTTTTATAAGGCATTTTATAATCATCAATAGCTTGTTTTAGGGTCTCAGTTGTAACATCTGTTTCTATAGGGTCTATTTCACGACCAAACTGCTTAATTTTAATTTGTTTCTCCAAAATTGAAGCTGGGTCTTTTCCTATAGCATAATGCAACAAATACTTATCAAAGACTTGTGTTCGTTGAGTATCTCTATGCCAATCCATAAATAGAGAATAATTTGTTACAATACTTAGAGATTCTCCAAAACCACTAAATAATTGTTCATTCCAAACTACATCTAGATAAGATTGAGTATCAACTGTTTTCCTAATAGATTTATATAGGTGATCTATTTGGAAATCAAGTGATTTGATTTGTTCATTAGATAATGTTCTGCTTGTCATCCTAGATTAAAGAATAATAGAAATTATTTAAATCTTTAGGAATTGTTGTTATTTAAGAGAAGTACCATTCTTCTTATATTTCCCACCATTTTATCCAAAAAAATTTCAATTCAAATTCTTTATTTTGGAATTCCATCATAATTGGATATTTTTGATACTTTTAATTTTATGATCTTAATTTATCATTTCATTCTTTTAAGAAATAGTGCTTCTTTCTTTTTTTATCTCCTTCCATCTTTGATTAAAAATAGAAGGTCTTCCGTAATACCTTGCATACAATTCAACAGCAGTGGCTTTATCGTTTCCTGAACTATTATTTATTAACTGCAAAGTGGTTAAAGTGCAGGAAGATTTATAAAGACTAACGTATTAGCATCCATTAAGGTGGTTTACAATGGAAATACTTTCAGATG
>JAGLGH010000233.1 GCA_023144115.1 Nanobdellota archaeon
TCGCATTCGTCTTTTAGCTGCTTCATTTCCTGGAGCTTTTCCATATTCTTCTTTGATTCCTGCTCAAGCTCTTCTGCTGATTCCTCGTCTCCACCTGCAAAGAATCTTTTAAATGCGCCTCTCTTTTCAATATTTTCTTCTGCTTTTATTGTTGCCTGAACAGAATTATTGAATTCTCTTGCAATCTCTCTTACCTGAGGTCCTATGCCACCTACAAGATCTTCCATTGCCAAGAATGTATGGACAGCCATCCTTACCTGATTTTGATTCTTGTAAACTTTTTCCTCATCTTTATTAAGACCTTTAAGTTCATTATTCATTTCCTGCTGCTTTTGCTGGACCATTGCTTTCAATTCTGTTTCTGATTGCGCTTTTACCTGCATTCTTTCCTGTACCATGATTTGCTCGCCAACAGGCATGCCTGCTTCAGCTTCATCCATGCCATCTTCTCTAGGTGAAGCATTATCCCCAATTCCCTGACCTGTGCCTTGTCCTGCTTCTCGTAGCTCAGGATCTGCAACACCAGTGCCTGGCTCATGTATGCCTTGTTGTCCTTGCGCCAAAACCATTGAACTCATCAGCACCACAACAAATAATGCTATCATAATTTTTTTCATTATATCACCTCTAATTGATTGATTTATTAAGTATAATCGAGAAATAGAGTTAAAGGTTTATTAATTTTGCGTTTCAAATTTCATATTACTTTAAATTCTCTATTTTTGAAACCATTTCAGGGTCTCATCAAATAAAACTTCTTCTATTCCTTCTTCATTAAAACAATGCCCTGCACCCTTCAATACCATAAACTCATAAGGCACTTGAATCTTATCCACAACTTTTCCCCAGTCATCTTTCAACACCCCATCCCCTGCGCAGATTATTTTTGTAGGCCTGGTTATTTTTTCCACTAATCTTAAATCCTGATTTTTCCGCTCTTCAAACATCTGTTTGGATATCAGATATTCTGTTCCCCAATGCAGCACATATAAATCCAGTTCCTTATTATAGGATAGTTTATCTTCCAATCCCATCAATTTCATTGAAGGATCCCATAGGACAACTGATTTTACCTTTTCCAAATCTGACAAAAGAATAGTCAGACCGCCAAGGCTATGACCTACTAAATATATATTTTGAAATTTATTATAAAAAAATTTGATTACTGTATTCAAATCTTCAGCATGCATCTTTGTAGTGCAATCAGTAAGAATCCGTCCTTTTTCTTTCCCGCTATACAGATTAAATCTAAATGTTGTAAAACCTGCCTTTGGAAAAAACCTTGCTGCATTATAGAATTGGTGTTCATTCTGATTTCCATCCAGACCATGAACAAAAACAATAAGATTTTTAGCTTTTTTCCCCTTATAATTCATAGTTCCATAGATGATATGGTCATCCTTGGTTAGAATCTGTATTTTTTCTTCCATATAATGCAAATAATGATTCTAAGTTTAAATAATCTCCTCTTTTCAACAATAATATAGATTATTCTCTTTATTTTCAATATATACAAAAAAGACAAGTTTTATATATCTAATATGCTTCAACATTATTTATGGGACGAGGCAGACCACTTGGATCAGGCATAAGGCAGAATGTTATTGAGATTCTTTATTTTATGAAAAGTGGATATGGATATGAGATATACAAGGTATACAGAGAGATATTTCCTAAAGTAACAATGAGGGTAATCTATTATCATCTCAGGAAAGGCCTTGCGATTGAGGAATTTGCCATTGACAAAATCAAGAAAGAGAAAGGCGACTATTCATGGGGCGGAGAAGCTGAAAAAATATATTACAAGCTAGGCAATAATGCAAAGGCTATGATTAATTCTGATGTCAAGAATTATTTTGATAAAAAGAAAAAATGATTCCTAACCTCTTTTCAAAGGCAAGGATTCCTGATGAGATTCCTCTTCAGATGCAGGCAGCAATTAAAAAGCTCAGGAAATCAAAAAATAAGGAAGAATGCCTAAGATGCGCATATGAAATTCTTGCGAAAAAGTATCGTGGAAAGCGGTGGAACACCTATACTCGATTCTTTAAGTTGTTTGATACCAATCTGGAAAGAATATGGAAAAAAGGCGGTTTCTTGCATTGTACGACATTAAATTATCTTATGAGGATTTTATTGGTGAAAAGCGGTTTCTTTAAGGATGAAGACCTGAAGTTGAGATGGTCTATGGTCTGGTATATCAGTCTACACCAATATCTTAAAGTAAAAATAAACTCTAAGAGATTGATTAATGTTGATTTATGGGGGAAATCCTATGGAGTCAAATTTGGAGACTATTCGCACGGATTCCATTAATTTTTCCATCTGCCTTCTTTAAGCTTTCTCACAAACCCAAACAGTGAAAACAATTCTCTCTTAGTCAAGAATGATTTTCCAATCAGCTTTTGCCATACTATCTTCTGTGTCTCTCTTTTTTCTTTTGTAGAAAACTCTATCTCATCAAGAAGCTGATGCAACTCCTCAAAAAAGGCATCTTTTTCTGTTTTCCCTGCAGGGATAATCTGCGTTCCAATTTTCTTCTCCCCTGATTCTGTAAATATCTCATATAGAAGAATTGTCAAAGCATGGCTTATATTGAGTGTTGGATATTTTTCAAAAGTAGGAATTGTGCATACAAAATCACACATCATGATCTCTTTGTTTGTCATGCCTGTGCTTTCCCTGCCTATGACAATTCCTATCCTGGATCTGGCTGAAATCCCAGACAGGGTTTCTGCAAGCTGCCTCGGAGTGACATGGCTTCTGGGGATGTTGTAGTCTGTGCCAAGTTTAGCAGTAGTTGCTATAAGATAATCAAACTTGCTTAGGATGTCAATGTCTCCAATAACAGCTTTGTTTATTATATTTTTGGCATGCACAGCTCTGTCCATTGCTTCTTTTGACATTATATCGCATTTTGGATTGATTAATACAAGCTCTTTGAATCCAAAATTTGCCATTGCTCTTGCTATTGCTCCAAGATTACCTGCATTCTCTGGCTCAATAAGTATTACTGATATCATGAGTTTTCAATTAACTCAGAATTTATATACCTTTGGATTGAATACATCAATCTAAAAAAACGCAGCAAGTATATTTACTGCAATTAGAATAAGGAATGCAAAACTTATATTTTTCCATATGGTCTCTGCTCTTTTTTTAGGCATATATTTCTCAAGGGTAACAAGAAGCATCCTGCCTCCGTCAATAGGTCCAAGAGGAGCGAGATTAAACAGTCCTATGCCCAGGTTAAGCACGAATAACCAGTAAATCAGACCCATTAGCCAAATGATAAATGCTCCGATATATTTTCCTCCAATAAATGAGTCTTTTATATCTGTATCCTGATTTACCATAACTCCAAGTATTGGTATGCTTTCATTTTCAGGATGTTGAGCTAATTCAATTTCATAATTCTGCTCTGTTGTGGTTATGCTGATTGTGTCTCCAGGGCTTGAATTTTGCAACACTCCCATGAATTCATCAATGCTGGTAATCTTTGTGTCTTCAACTTGTGTGATAACCTCGCCAATTGCCATCCCTGCTTTTTCTGCAGGATAATTGCTGCCTTCATCAATCAATCCAGTTATTCCTACACCAGTATTTTCAATTACACCGCCTGCGATTGGTCCTGCCAACAGCATGAGCAGTCCAAGAGCGATGAAAGCAAATAGTATATTTGAGAAAGGACCTGCTGCAAATACATCCAGCTGCTTCTTCCTGCTGGATTTCATGAGTTGTTCTTCATCAGGTTCAACAAATGCAGCAGGAAGAATAGGAATAATAATGTTAAGGAAGGCAAATCCGCTTGATTTGATTTTCATTCCATGGAGTCTTGCATATATGCCATGCGAGAACTCATGTACAAGAGCGATTAGAAAAATAGAGATGATCCAATAAAAGAATGGCACATAGAATCCTCCTTTTACTTTGAAAGGCAGGACAAGAGCCACTCCTGCTGTTGCACCAGGTGAAGTTATGATTCTCCAAAGATTATGCACAAGAGATATAACAATAATAGCCATGCCTAGGTAACCTATAGCGATACTTACATAAGATAGCCAATGCAACGGCTTTTTGAATCTTTTAGCAAAAGAATCCATGGCTTTGATGCCAATCTGAGTCTTATACATTGCAAAATAGAGTATGGGGAAAACTATCTTTTGTATGTGGATGTTTTTCCTCTTAATTATGAGGAAGACGCTCATTAGAGTAAAGAATATTATTGCACCAATTAATTGAACATCCACTTATTACACCCTCTTTTTTTAATCTTAATATAAGATATAAATCTCATTAAAGATTTGCACAGCAAATCTTTAATTTATTATATTACATTTTCGCTTTATTTCTTACGTACAACTCTCAATGCCTTGCTGTTACAATTTCGGCATTTGACTTTTCCCTGTATCACAGACATGTTTGGAGCTTTGATTGACCTTTTACAATTCCTGCATACAAACTTATTCTTGAAAAGCCTTCTTTCCGCTTCTATAAATTTTGCCATTTATTATCTCTCCTTTTGATTGTTATTCGGTTTTTACTTGTTTCATGACCTTATCGCTAAGGATTACCCAATAAAGTACTGTGCATCCATCAACTATTTGGTCTTTAAGGTCTTCTGGGATATTAAGATCAAATGTTTCATAGTTTTCAGAGTCCATTACACTTGCTGTGCTACCGCTTATTGACAGCACCTGAGCATTTCTCTTGTCGATTATTGGAACTTCTACATTATCATGGCCAGGTGATAAGATTACCCTTTTTTTTCCATCAATCAAGCCAATGCCTGTTAGTCTTACTTTTGCATGACCATGCTTTCCAGGTCTTGACGTCTGTGTATCATTCACCTTGCACGCGACTCCGTCAATGACGATGTAATTTCCTTTTTGTAATGTTCCTATTGAAACTGGTTTTGTTCCTGTCATAATTATTCACCTTTTAGTTAATTAGTAACATGCAGTCTTTTAAAAAAGTTTCTAAAATATTAAACTTTTACCTAGGTCAAAGACTTGTGCAAAAGTTTGTTACAGTTTTTCTAGATTACCTATCTTTAGCCTGATTGCAGCTTCACTTGATTGTAAGCCTTGCGAGCTTGATATCATCAGCTTTCACAGTCTTTCTTCCTGCATGATTCGCAAGCCTGATTGCTTGTTTACCTGTCATCTCTCCAACTTCTTCCAGCACGTTTCTAAGCGCAGCTTTTGCCTCATCAGATACTCTGTCTGCACCGCAGTTCTTAAGCAGTTTTTCCATTGCTGCCAAAGGCAATACTCTTTTTGCCATTTTTCCCTCCTCTTTTGCTTATTTCTATTTTAATGTGTAAATGAGGTTATATTTAAAGCTTATTATTTTAAACAAGGCTTATTAGGAAATATCAAAAAAATCCAAATCTTTTTTTGGCTTTAAATAGATTTCCGGGATATCTGGCAACCTTTCTCCTTCCTGAGCCTTTGAATACTACATTCCTCTTCCAGCTTTGCACATGACGCGCAATCTGTTTTTCTATGTCTGTGCTGTTTTCAAATTCTTTCTCTGTCTTCTTGAATAATATAGAATGATGCAGGTTTCTTCCGTTCGTAACTTTGAACTTATGGACCTTATGGAGCATTTCATGGAACATGACAAAATCAAGCAGATGCTTGTCAGATTCTTCAAATATCCTGCTAATTGATATTGTATCAGAATGGTAATCATAAGAGCCAAGCTTTGTTGTTGAATGCTGCCCCCATTTTAGATTTGGATTTTCAACCATTCCCAGGAAATATGATTCATTCACACGGGAGAATGATTCCTCAAGAACAGGCTCTGTCATTGTCTTTGGAATTGCTGTATGCAGATTCTTTATGAAAAGATTATAGAGATCCATGTTTATGGTGCTTTTTTTTGTCTTGAAGACTTTTGCAAGAAGCGATTGGAAAAGACCTATCCTAATATCCTCATCCACCTTGCGCCAGTCCCTGCTCAGCCCGAATTCCATGAGTTTCGGAGTATATTTAACATTAGCATTATAGCTGCTGAACTTGCCAGAATACTTGATTCTCAGATCATGTTTTAGTTCTTTATCTGGAAATAACCCCTTGAAAGCCTTTTCTATTATGTTCATTCTTTGTGGATAATAACCTATGTTAATAAATTTTGTCTAATTGCGCAATGTCCATGGGTAATAGAATCTATAATTATTAGATTGATGTTGAGGATATTCCCACAGCATAAGTTTATATGTGTTCCAGAGAGTTACTCAATCATAGTAATCAAGATGGCAAACAACAAAGCAGAGATTGTATTAGACCCTATAGATCTTGAAATATACCCTTATACTAAATGATAAACAAAACAATTGTTGAGCAAATAAAATGACAAAAAAACAAATAAATAAAGAAGAAAGATTTATTGATTGCATAATAACATGCAGAGGAGCAGGATTTAAACCAGGTGAAGATGTTTTAAGAATGGGAATTACATACAAATCAAATAATCTTTTAGATCATTTACATAGCTGCAAATCTGAATATAGAGAATTATTCTTGCAAATACCTGTAACAGAAGATGGCATTTGTATTCCGCATGATACATCAAAAGGGAAAAGTTTAATTTTCTACAATAGAGAATATTTTGATTATTCTGACAGGGAACTCACAAAAAATATCTATGTTCATGGAAAATTGAATTTCTATGGTATTGGGGATGACGCATCTCCTTCTACACATATAATTCTAAAATACATATCAGGTTTTAAAGGCGAAGATGATAGAAGTTTATATCTTGCTTCAATTTGGAATGATTATTCTCGTTTAGAAGATAATAAACATGAATTCCTAAAATTGATTATAGATGCTTTTAAGCTTAACTGGGATAAACGCCATCCTTTCTGGCATAGTGATGAATATAGAGGTATAACCTGTAAAGAAAGAATTAAATCCTCTTTAGATGAAACAATTATTAAAACACTGAGAACCTGTAAACCTCCTGAAACCACAGACCTATCTTTAGAAATCAGCAATACTGAGACCACTGAATGGACGATACCGCGCTGCGATCAGCCAGTTTGGACAAGAAGGCAGAATACTGATTATAGTTATGAATAACAAGAAAAATCTCATTAATCTTAAATAACAAATATTTTATCCTTGATTAAAAGGACCATTAAATGAAGGATTAAGATATTTCCTTGATGGCATTTCAAAAAGATATTTCATATTTGATTGAAAGTCTAGAATTACATGAGTTTCAGATTCAATAATAGCACCGGTCTGAAGTAACCCATGATCAAATGCTTTATTTGCTTTTGCCTCTCCAACTTCAGCTTCTAATATTCTGTAAATACCATCATCTTTTTTGACATGTTGTGTTAACTTAGGAAACTCTTTTTTATAAGGAAGAATACCTTCTAAGTTACCTGCATTAAATCTTATAACAATATCACCTTTAAAATGTTTGTCACTTTCTTCTAAAGGCATTGAATTATAATTAACACCATATTCTGCAAGTTGTTTTATTCTAACACTCAATTCCATCTTGATAATAGAGATTATAGGAGGATATATAAAGATTCTGGTGATTCTTACCTTTTCTGCTAATATTTGTATTTATGAGTATAAAAAAGATTTAAACTAAAATAGATTTAGACTTTCAGAATATCCTATAATATTAGTTGAAGAGATACTACATAGTTTAGTGTGCCTCCTCAGGTACGACTTTTAAGTGCGAACAAATATTTAAATACTATCTAGTAAGAAAGTTCTTTATGAAATATTGTTTTAGTAAGATAGAACGCCAGTTGTGTATGGTTCTGATGATCATTTTTTGCATTATTATCTGTTTTATCCTTGGTTTTTATGAATCTTTAAGAGTTTTGACCCACCTTATTTATATTCCGATTACTTTAGCTACAATATGGTGGGGAAATAAAGGAATATCAGTCGCTGCTTTCTTTGGTATTCTTATGATTATTATTAGTCTTATATTTGAAACTGCCCCTCCTCTTCATCGTAGTTTACTAATGGCTGTAACTTTCATAATAGTAGGATATCTTGTAGGTAGATTAAGTGGTGAAAGAGAGCTGGAGCATGATTTATCCAGATTAAAAGACAAAGTAATAAAAGAGAGTAATCGTAAAAATAAAAAATAGTTTGAATCTATTCTGCCATCTTAATTTTCAGCATTAGATATTATTATAAATTCAGATATTATGCTTATCCAAAGATTCAAGAATCAATCCCAACCAGGGAGTATAATGCGTTGGATTTGCCAGAATATCAGTTTTCAATTCATCAAGATCCACCCATTTGAATTTTGAAACTTCTTTTCTGTTTGGGATTGGTATCTTGTTTGAAATTCCTACAAAAACATGGTCTATCTCATTTTCAGTAAGACCATTTGCAAAATCTACGCAGTATTTGAAAGAGAATACCTTTTTAAATTCACAGTCTTCGCAGTCCATACCCATCTCTTCCTTCAATCGCCTGTAGGCTGCATCTTTAAGAGATTCACCTGGCCTAGGGTGGCTGCAGCATGTATTTGACCACAGCCCTCCGCAGTGATATTTGTGCTCTGCTCTCTTCTGCAATAGCAGTTTGCCTTGTGAATTAAAAATAAGGACAGAGAATGCCCTATGAAGCCTTCCCAGCTTATGGGCTAGCAGTTTCTCTTCTGTTCCAATTTCGTTGTCATTTGCATCTACTAATATTACTCTTTCTGATCCTATATTAAACACCTGTTTCTGTTAAATTGATATCACTAATTTATGTTTATTTTCTGGAGATATTGCTATTTAAATTTTTCTATTCTTGATTCTTCATTTGCTTATTTCTTAAAAGAGCCAATAAGAAAAGAAAGAATCTTGTTTTCAGCTTTTCTTACATGGGCCTGGAATGTAGAAAAAGAAAGCTTGGCTATTTTTGCTAATTTATCAAGACTTATTTTTCGTGGATAATTATAATATCCAAATTCCAAAGCAAGCTTCAATGCATTTTCCTGTTTTGCTGTCAATTCAGGCAGGATTGTCATGAAACCAAAATTTTTTATTTTTCTTTTCTGAAAACTTGCGAGTTTCAAATCATAAACTGCTTTTCCAATGCTGATAAGATCTTCAATCGCCTCCCGTTCTAATGAAAAGATTTCCCATTCTTCCCATCCATCCTTATGGAAGATTATTGGCTTATGGTGGATGATTGCAGGATTATAGAACGAGTTGACATATTTCTTTTCTTCTTCATATATATCATGTGAAGTGATTATTGTAAAGAAATCCCCTTCCTTTTCAAGAAGTTCTATCTTCCTTCCTTTTTTTGCATTCTTTAATCTCTTTAAGTCAGAAAAAAATTTATTCTTATTGTCTCCGCGAATGACTCCAGCAGCAATGAAGAAATACTTGTTTTTCTTGATATAATAATTTACAGGATAATAATAAAGCTCAATCTTGTTCTTCTCCACAAGTTTCCTGAACACATTATGTTCATCATAGATCTTAAATTTGCATAGCCACATATTGATACGATAATTATCGCATTTATAAGTTTTGTTATTGTTTGTTGTATATAAGGAATTCCGAAGAGTTCAAGGCGCCAAAAAACTATGGAGAATAAGGTTCTAAACTTTGACTTAGTGCATTCATTTGTGGAACATATTCATTATGTACTCTATCTGAGAAATCTTGAATCATTCTTTGTTTTTTCCTATCAAAATATTCTGAAACTTGTATATAAGCTGAAGCAATTCCTTCAACAGCAGCCATTTCATAATTACCATTAACAGCATTATTTACAGCATCAATTGCTAAACCTGCTGAGACTAAATGGGCTATTGCGCTGCCAGTTTTCAAAATTATTGATTCAAGTTTCATATTGAGATATGGAAATAGGAAGAAGTTTATAAACCTTATTACAAAATGACAACACTCTTTCTGGCACCTTGAACTTAACGCCATATATAGATAAATTTAGATATAGATGAGTGATATTTGACATTATGGGCGAACTTCTTAGGGTATATAAAGAATATAACTCATATTTTGCAGCACCTTGCTCCCAAGTGCCTGATGTTAACTTTTTTACTTATACCTGAACAGGATACCTGAGAATAGCTCCGACTTTGCCTAGGTCTCTTAACTGCACTCCTTCTCTGGTTTCTGTAGAAATAATCTTGACAGTTGTTCCGACTTTCTGTGCTTCTTCGTCGAATTTATCTATTTGCTTGTCTCCAAGAGACTCAGAAAGCAACAGTGTAGCAACAGCACCTACCTGGAGTTGTTTCATGACTTCTTCTTCTCCATATCCTACTAATTCTGGAGTTTTGGCAAGAGTCTCAAAGAACTCTAGCATAGCTTTTTTCTCATGAGCCAGTTCTTCTGATGCAAGAACATCCTGGCTTTTATCAAGCAATTCCTGAAGTCCGAAAGGTCCTGTATAACTGAGATCCTTGATTGCGATTATCTTTTTCTTTACATCATTGGTGATATATCCTGATTCGACAAGCTCATATTTTGTAGGACCTGGACCACCGACAATGATACCTTTGAGACCATCCTTACCAAGATAAGCTTCTTTCATAAGCTCAGCGATTTTTTTATAGAAATCTTTTGCAGCATCTTCTCTTATTCGCATATATCTTGCAGCAGATTGTCCTCCAGCTTTTGTTTTTCCAGGCACATTGGAGCTTGCTTCTGAGATAGGGATTATGGATTTGCCTTTAAGCATAGCAATCTGACCTTCCCTCCTGTCCATCACAACAAGACCATATACTTCTTTTGTTTCAAGCATATCAAGCAATGGATCAAGAACAAATTCTTTATCGCATCTGTATATCCTTATATTAAGCGGCACTGGGGGCTCTATGCTCCAAACCTTGACATCACTCTGACCTTCACGCTCAGCAACATTCCCACTGAACACAGCAAGGCCATTTTCAGGCGTCTTAGTGAAAAGCTTCAGGTGCTGAAGCATTTTTTCCAGGGCATCAACCACATTCTTTCTTGTCGATGTTGATTTTATATTTGTAGCTGTTCCTTGTTCCTGTGAGATGTGGTTAATGATTTTATTCATGTCATACCCTTGCGGAACATAGACTGTAACTAATTCCGTATGCCTTCCTCTATATGTTCCAAGTTCCTTGAGAGTTATCTTAAGATCTCGTTTTTCTTTAGCAGTGATTGCCATATGGCAAGTGAAATGATGAGAGTTTATAAAAGTTGGGTTTGGATTTTTAAGAGCATGATTAAAGGATTACTCCTGATTAGGAATCACACTTTAGAAAGATTTAAATACTAATCTAATATTTCTAAACCTATGCAGGATGTACTTGTTTTAGAAGACAGTCAATTGATTTTAAATATCATTATTGAGGATATTAAAGCAATTCCAGAAGTCTCTTATGCTGTACTTTCTAATGGAGATTATTTTCAGGAATATTTAGCAGCAAATGGACCTGCTAAATTGAATTTTTTAGATGATATTATTCCTTATAATGATAAGGAATCTGGTTCACATTTTATTAAGCATAGTACACAAATATTAGAACAAAATCCTAATGTTAAAGTATTTTATATTGGAACTAAACCAGAAAATGAAATCTGTAAATATTGCAATCAACATAACATTTCTATGATTGAAAAATTAGAAATTGAAGAGATCATTAAAAGAGAATTTCATAAGTAAATATTTTAGATTCAAATATTAATTCTCCTTGCTATGCTATTTATTTCTCAATAATTCATTTAAAAAGATTACTAAAGATTTAAAAATAATTACTAGTCATTCCTTAAATATTAAGAAATTAACCGAAAGATTTAAATACTCAAGCGACACTAGCTATATAAATTAGTATGTTATGATAATTAAGTAAAGACAATGATTGAAAACTGGAGCATGCGGAAAAATATAATTTATTTCTTTATCGCAAATCAGCTCTATAACAATAGGTGATTATTATGCGCGAAGGATTTGTAAAAAAATGCCCAGAATGTGGCGGGATTAATCTGTTCATAAACAAAGAAAAAGGAGAGATTATCTGTAAAGACTGCGGTCTTGTTGTAGAAGATAAGATGGTTGATTTTGGCCAGGAATGGAGAGATTTTGATAGTGATACATCTCAGAGGCACAGGAGGACTGGAGCCCCTATGACCTATACTCAGTTTGATCAGGGTCTTGGTACTGAAATTGGGCAGAAATCAGACATCTATGGTCTTGGAGGACCTGAAAGAAGCAGGTTTCTCAGATTAAGAAAATGGCAATATAGAATTTCTACAGCTATTGAAAGAAACCTTAAGCTTGCTTTGGCTGAACTCAAGAGAGTATCCTCATATCTCAAGCTACCTAAATCTGTTGAAGAAGAAGCTGCAAGAATTTATACTCTTGCTGTCCAGAGAGGACTTGTAAGAGGCAGGAGCATGGAATCTGTTGTTGCTGGCGCATTATATGCTGCATGCAGGAGACATGAAGTACCAAGGACTCTTGATGAGCTTTCAGAAGCTTCAAGTATTGATAAGAAAGAAATTGGAAGGACATATAGATTTGTAACCAGAGAACTTGGTATTACAGTGCTTCCAAGCAACCCATCAGATTATGTAGCAAGATTCGCTTCCAGCCTGAAACTTAATGCTGAAACTCAATCAAAAGCAGTAGATATACTTGATGCTGCGCAGAAGGCAGAACTGACATCAGGAAGAGGTCCGACTGGGATCGCAGCTGCAGCTTTATATGTATCAGCTTTAATACATGGTGAAAAAAGGACGCAGAGAGAAGTTGCTGATATAGCTGGCGTAACAGAAGTCACAATAAGAAACAGGTACAAAGAGCTTCTTGAGGAACTTGATCTTGAAAAAGAGATTAAGAAAATCAAGAAGAAAAGGTAATTAAAAATCCTTTTTTCTATCTATCTCTATATCTGATTCAAGCTTTTTTATTTGCTTCTTCAGTTCAATCATTTTGAGTTCTCTGCCCACAGTAAGATCATGGAATCTTTCCAACTCATTAACCCTTTCCAGAAGTTGCTGATTTACCTTATTTAATTCTTTTGTCCTTTCTTTGACTCTAATTTCAAGTTTCTTTGTATATGTCTTGATTTCAATTTCTGCTTCTTTTAGTTTGGTGACATCTTTTCCATATACATTTACATATCCTTTTTTTTCTAATGGCATAATGTCATAAGAGATTGTCATGCCATCAATAATCTGCTCTTTATTCCTAATCTGCTTGTTCTCTAAAACAGCTTTTTTAATAATATTTAAATAATCTTTTGGGACTAGATATTTCCATGAACTTAGCTTATTCAGTTTCATTATCCTCTCTACTGAAGGATTGTAGAATAGTAATTTTCCTTTTAAATCAAATCTCATTACGAGATTTGGGTTTTCTGAAGGAAATTTTGCCAGGTTTCTTATTTCTTCTTCTGCCTTTCGTATTTCAGTGATGTCCCTTATAAAACCCCAGATGCCTTCTGGCTTTCCATCCTTATCTTTAATAAGATATGCTCTTATCTGGGCAGGAAATATTGTTCCGTCTTTTCTTATAAATTCTTTATCATAAAGATCAGAATATCCTTTTTTTATCACTTGCTTTGTGAATATCTTTTCTTCTACAGGATGCCATTTTTTTACAGAAGCAAATAGAAGGTAATTTTTGCCTGACAATTCTTTTTCCGTATACCCAAGCATTTTAGGAAATGAAGAATTAAATTCCCTAATTTGATAATTCAAGTCAATCCTTGCATATCCGTCCTGGCTGCCTTCATACAACTCCCTAAATTTTGTTTCAGATTCTTTAAGAGCCTCTTCTGCCTGTTTTTGTTCTGTAATTTCCTGCCCTTGGGCTATGGTTGCAATGATAGTTTTGCCGTCCTTAGCAGAAATGTTCGCTGAGTTCCAGAGTGCCAGCCTGACATCTCCATTTCTATGAAGAATGGGAATCTCCACAGACTTCCAGTATTCACCAGCAAGAGTACGCTCAATTTTGCTAAGTGATTCTTTTCTGCTTTCTTGAGGGAAGAGTATGTGCAGTTTTTTGCCCATGACATCTTTGGCACTCCATCCTGCAAGGTGCTCGAAAGCATGATTAAATCGGGTAATCCTGAACTCTTTGTCCCATACAATGATTGGAGCATTCGCATAATTGAATAATCTTTCAAGGTAGTCAGTTGTCTCACGCAGTTTTTCCTCTGCCTGCTTCCGCTCTGTAATTTCCTGCCCTTGGGCTATGGTTGCAATGATAGTTTTGTCGTCCTTAGCATAAATATTCGCTGAGTTCCACAGTGCCAGCCTGACATCTCCATTTTTATGAAGAATAGGAATCTCCACAGACTTCCAGTATTCACCAGCAAGAGTACGCTCAATTTTGCCCAAAGATTCTTGCCTGCTCTCTTGGGGGAAAAGTATGTGCAGTTTTTTGCCGATGATATCTTTGGCATTCCATCCTGAAATGTGCTCGAAGGCGTGGTTAAATCTGGTGATTCTGAACTTCGTATCCCATACAATGATAGGAGCATTAGCATAATTGAACAGGCTTTCAAGGTAATTAGTTGTCTCCTGCAGTTTTTCCTCTGCCTTTCTTCGCTCTGTTATGTCATTACCTATGCGTATTACTCCTACACATTTCCCATTTGTATATATAGGTTTATTTGTCCAGGCTATAAAAACTTCTCTGCCATCTTTTGTCATATTAATATGCTCATGCTGTGAATACTTTTCTGGGTTTGCGCACACTTGTTTAGCTATAGTCATTAATCTTTTTGGCATGATGGTTCCAATTATAGATTTACCTATTATCTCTTCTTTTTTGTATCCAAAGAATTTTTCAGCAAACTCATTTAAGAAAGTTATTGTGCCTTTAGTATCGACTTTTAATATCAGGCTGTTTGCGTTTTCGACAAGGTATTTGTATTTTCTTTCGCTTGCCATCAGATCTTCTTGTCTTTTTTTGCTTTCAGTAATATCTGTAATCTGCCCCATGATGTGCTTTATTTTTCCCTTGCTGTCAAATATAGGTATAGTGACAGTTTCAAAGAATATATCTCTTGTTTTCGGCGTAATCCCATACGCCCATCCAGATTCTACTTTCTTTGTTTTTAAAGTTTTTATGCACGCATAATTTTTTTCTTTCTTTGATAAAGAGCTGCATGGTTTTCCAACTAAACTCTTTAAGCTGCCAAACCACTGCTGAAACCTTTCATTTGCCCAGATAATTTCTGCTTTATTATCCATCAGAACAAGACCAAACTGGACTTTATTTGTTATAACATCTAAGATTATTGGTTCTTTAAGGTGTTCAATCTCTTTTTTTGACATATTTAACAAATTTATAACCCCTTCCTTTATTAATTTTTGGTTTCTATTTTAAAATATAAACAATAATATCTTCAAAAAATAGATGCTGCCTTGCTACTTCATTATATGTAAAACCATTCTTAAAAATAATTCTATTTACATCATTAATCCCTGTCAGAGATGAAAAGAGCAGAAGTATTTCACCTTTTTCTGCAAGATAGGCTTTTGCATCTGAAAGGAATTTTTGGATAAGCTCATAGCCTTTTCTGCCTCCTGTTGTAGCAAGCTGGCTGTCCTCAGGCTCATCTTTATCAAGCGGAAGATATGGCGGATTAAATATAATAAGATCAAATATCTCATCCTTTTGTATATTTGAAAAGAGATCAGACTGCCTGAATTCAATATTGCTCTTCTTTATTGTCTTGCGACAGTGTTTGATGGCTTCAGGATTGATATCAACAGCAATCACTTTATGCACATATCCAGCTGCTTCAACAGCAAGCAACCCTGAGCCTGTGCCCATGTCCAGGACAAGATTTTTTCCAAGAGCATAGTGCTTGATATGCTTCTTCAATAACAAAGAATCCTCTGCTGGTTCGTATATCATTCTTATCAGAACTTCTTAAATAGGTCTGTAGCTGTAGCCCCTATTGATGCTGGAAATGAGACACATATGACAATCTTGGCTATATTATAATATGTACCATTTGCTATGATATGATCTATGTTATAGAGCAGCACAAGCGTGATGGATACTATAAGGGAAACAAGATAGGTAGTTGTTATACGCTTGATGAGAAACTGGGCAAATGGTCTTTGTTTCTTGTTCTTGACTTTGGAATATCCCATATAATATATCTCTACTGAAAGGATTAACAAATTGACAAACAGAATAAGTGCAAGATGCAAATTATCAAGCTTTTGGCTTATAAGCAACAGATTACCTTTGAATAAAAAGGCTGCAGCAATAAGAAATGCTCCATAGAATGATATGATAATATCACTGCTTGAGAAGTGCTCAATCTTATCGTTTTCTTTTTTAGCAACCATATCATTCATTAAATAACTGCTAATATTTATATTTTACTAATAAAACAGATTATATAAAAATTCAAAAATGCATGTCAGAAGATAGAATCCTATGATAATAGGCAAAATCTTTATTATGTTGAATATCAATAATGTGCCTAATACAGAAAAGCATGGTTTTGCAGCAATAGGGCAATACCTCAGAGTTTGCGCAATATTATAATAATGGAATTGCAACAGAAGAATTATCAATCCGTTTGCGATATATTTAAATTTACTGAATCTGAAGAACTCAATCCATGCCATAAAGGCATAGCAGATAAAGTATTATTTAAATCTGTTGGTAATAACAGTATCTCCTTTGAAGACACTGTTACCATAAAAAATTATTTGATCTATGAAGTTTTCTCGTCTTTGATCCTGGATTCATATAAGGCACCATTCTGTTGTCCAATTCCATAATTAAAATAATTCTTGACTCTGGCTTCTTCAGTCATAATTTTGTTTTGGTTAGAATCATTTATACCAAAATAATCCATATATTGATACTGATAATCGTTTATCTGATCATCAGATATTGCATCTATTATTCTTTCTATGTCGATTTGACCACTTATATAATCTCTTCCAAAGAATAATGGTTTTAATCCTCTGATATTACATAGATAATCATGAAAACCAACAAATTCTGCATATAAATCTGGATTTTTATAATAAAGCTTATGATCTACTATTTGAAATTCATCTTCAATATCTTCACTTTTGAAAGCAATAAATTTTTCAAGATTAGCTTGCAGATTTATTTTTCTTAGTTGCTGTTCTAATATCATCTAATATATCCCATACTAAGCAAGAAAAGCATGACCCATATATATAGATATTTATTTCATGTAAGTAG
>JAGLGH010000234.1 GCA_023144115.1 Nanobdellota archaeon
CTGATGCGGTATTTTTGTAATAAATAACACTTGTGTTTTCAATTGCGCATGCTTATTAAGATTAACTATGGTTTCTTTAATTAGTGGAATATTTTTAAAAGGCTTGTTAAGATAATCCAATATCTCCTGATTAGTATCTTCAATTGCAATTCTAACATTAATGCACCCAGAATCTTTCAATAACTTAATGGATTCTTTATCAATCTTCGGAAAAAGATAGCATGAATACTTGATTGGTCTGATTTTTCTTAACTCAAATACAAAATTCTTAAAATAGGAGGGGATAATATTAATCGCTGAATCATAAAAAAAGAATAAATTTGTCCTATATTTTGCCATTAGAATCCCTATTTGCTTAACAGCTTCAGTAGCATCTTTCATCTTAAAATCCGAATAGTTCGCAAGTGTGCAAAAGGAGCAATTGTAAACACAGCCAACAGAAAGCTCAAAAGGCAGTATCAGAAGAGGTTTTCCTGTATTGTATTTTGCTGCATTTCTATAAATTTGAAGAGGAAGTGTATCGAAATCTGGTTGAGAGGCAGTAAAAGCGCCCTTATCTGGTTTTATGACTTTATCTTCTAACCGAAAATTTGATTTATACAGCTCATACAGCTTTTTTTCAGCTCTGCCGCATACTATATAATCAATAAAATCATAATTCTTAAGCTCTTGCCAAAAGGAATTGGCATACACTCCTCCAAAAACAATAATTGTATCAAATCTTGTTTTCAAGTGCCTGGCTAAAAGTAAAGAATACATTAATGAATCTATGCCCATTATTGAAAAACCTAAAACAGGATACTTGTCCAGATTGCCAAGTTTGATAATCTTGCTGATTATTTGTGCGGTGAGCAGTTTTGTTCTGGTTTTGCCAGTGGGAAGCCTGTCCTGGGACAGGAACTCAAGATTAATATTGTCTTTTTTTGACTTTGATCTGATGTTGTGATCCCAACACAAAGCTTCCAGGTCTATTAAATCAACTAATACATTACGCTCTTTGAAATAGCCCCTTATCTGTGCAAGGCTTAATGGAGGTATAGGAAAAAAGCACTTGTTTTGTGATGGTGGATAAACAATGCCAAATCTGAGGTCATATAATAATTCCTGATAATAGTTAGTTTTATTGCTGTCAAAGTAAAATCCATAATAAGTTGGGATTATGTTTGCTTTAAGGGAAAATTTCTCTTGCACTCTCTTTTTTGCGTCTTTATTCAGGAGAATATGAATGCCTTTGGATACAGCTTTCTTATTTGAAAATTTGACAACATAATAACACCAGCGGGTAATTTTTTTTCTAAATATTGGATGTAATCTTGCCCTTAAATACCCCTTTTTCTCTGAAGGAAGTTTATCATAGAAGTCCTTAAGAGATCTTATGGAATATATTTTTATGCAGCAATTATCAGCTCTAGTATGTGTTTCTATTCCAATTATCCCTATGGATTGCTCAGAAAGGTTATGATTTGAAGGTATATTGCCAGCAATTATATCCTGACTCAGCAAATCCAGTATATCATCCTTTGCCTGGTTATGCAAGAACAAGTAATATTTAACCCTTATTTCATTTCGATCTACAGCTATGCCAAGCCCGTGTTTATTTATTCTCTTGAAATCCTTAATGTCCATGTCAAAAGAAGCCTTTGTCAATTCACAGGTGTATGACACAAACTTTGACCATTCTCTGAAGCAGTTTTCATCGCCGCATGTCCTATAGTAAAAGATGATTCTTGAGTCATTCACAGAATTTATATCTCCCTCTGCTTGCGCAGATATTTCTATCTTCAATCTATTTCTGTCAAGATGTTTTATTGCTCTCAGAAATATAGAATTCAATAAGGGG
>JAGLGH010000235.1 GCA_023144115.1 Nanobdellota archaeon
AAGTTGGTTGTTTCTTCTGATGTGAAGGTGGTGTATATAGGTTCATTACTACCTATTTGTATGGAAAAAAGAGTGCCAAGATTAGAATCTCCTCCCGCGCTAGTCATACCATAGAACGTGCCAGAGTCAAGAATCAAACTGCCACGGGGATACATTCCACCATTAACCCCCCCAGTAAACTCATGCAGTAAGGAGAAACCTGCACCATCCGTACCAATAGAAAATACCGTGCCATAATCGGAATCTCCGCCACTGTAAGTCATACCATAGAGCTTGCCCGAGTCCAGAATCAAACTGTCATAGGGTAATTTTCCATCATTAACACCTCCAGTAAACTCGTGCAATAAGGAGAAACCTGCACCATCCGTACCAATAGAAAAGACTGTGCCAAAATTGGAATCTCCTCCATTTGCAGTCATACCATAGAGCTTGCCTGAATCAAGGATTAACCCTCCATAAGGGCGCTTTCCATCATTAACACCTCCAGCAAACTCGTGCAGTAAGGAGAAACTACTCCCGTCACTACTCATGGAAAAGATAGTACCAGAATCGGAATCGCCACCAGCATAAGTCATACCATAGAGCGTGCCAGAGTCAAGGATTAAACTGCTATAGGGAGATTTTCCATCATCAACACCACCCCCAAACTCATGCAGTACAGAGAAACCACTCCCATCAGTACCAATGGAAAAGGCAGGAGCATCAGTGAGACTCAGACCACTATAAAGAGTCATACCATAGAGCGTGCCAGAGTCAAGGATCAAACTGCCGCGGGGGCGCCTTCCATTATTAGCACTACCCGCAAACTCGCGCAGTACGGAGAAGCCACTCCCGTCCGCCCCTATGGAAAAGACAGTGCCATACTCAACACTTCCTCCATAGTAAGTCATGCCATAAAGCGTGTCAGAGTCAAGGACTAAACTGCCATAAGGGGATTTTCCATCACCAACACCGCCCGCGAACTCGTGCAGTGAGGAGAAACCAATCCCATCTGAACCCATGGAAAAGACCGTGCCATAATCGGAATCTCCACCATTTTTAGTCATACCATAGAGCTCGCCAGAGTCCAAGATTAAACTACCGTAAGGAGTTGCCCCCCCGATTCCATTGAACTCATGCAGAATAGTTATCTCAGCAGAAACCAAACTCAGACAAACCATAAAACACAGCATCAAAATTAAGATCTTGTTAAATTTCATCAAATTCTTATTCATTCCCATTTTTTTCTTTCCTCTTGATATTATAATTGATTTTGTAAACAATCATAATAAATATTTCCTACAGTCTTTTTCTATATAAAACTTCCGCCCTATTTAATTTTATCAATGTCTCTTAAATCAACCTCCTAACCAAAGAGTTTTTATTATAGTTAACAATCAGAATTATAAAATGAACAAAATTCCTGAAAATATCCTTAACACAATAGGAAATACTCCATTAGTAAGGATAAACAAGCTTAACCCCAACAAAGATGTCACAATATATGCCAAGATTGAGGGCTTTAATCCAACTGGCAGCATTAAAGACAGGATTGCGCTGAGGATGATTGAACAGGCTGAAGAAGAAGGAATTCTGACTAAAGGAAAAACAATCATTGAACCCACTTCTGGCAACACAGGCATCTCCATTGCAATGATTGGCACAATCAAAGGCTATGATGTTGAGATTGTAATGAGCACAGCAGTGTCCATTGAACGGCAGAAAATGATCAAAGCATTTGGTGCAAAACTAACACTGACTGACTCAGAAAAAGGCACAGATGGAGCAATACTAAAAGCAAGAGAACTTGTAAAAGAATATCCTGACAAGTACTTTATGCCTGACCAATTTACAAATAAGTACAACAAGATTGCGCATTATGCAACAACAGCAAAGGAAATCTGGGAGCAGACAAATGGCAATATTGATTATTTTGTTTCTTCAATCGGAACATCAGGAACAATAATGGGTGTAGGTCTGCATCTGAAAGAACACAACCCTAATGTAAGCATAGTATGCGCAGAACCTATAAAAGGCCATTATATCCAGGGACTGAAGAACATGGAAGAAGCAATAGTTCCTGCAATTTATGACCCTTCAAAAATAGATCAAAAAGTTATCGTCGAAAGTGAAGCAGCATTTGAAACAGCAAGACAGATTGCAAAGCAGGAAGGCATTCTTGTAGGCATGAGCAGCGGCGCAGCGATGAATGCAGCTATAGTAGTTGCAAAAAAGATTAAATCAGGAACAATTGTAGTTATATTTCCTGACAGAGGAGAAAAATACCTCAGCACAGATCTTTTCAAATTAGATTAAGAATTACTTTTTCTTCTCATCACAATCAGCCCAGCAAGCACAATCAAAAAGTTTACCTTAAAAAAGAAAAATTATTAAGAAAGGACATATTATCAAAGAATCATGAAAACTATTTCAATAGGGATTATTGGCAAAGGAAATATTGGTTCAGAACTCTATAAGAGAGCACTCTCTAAAAAATGGAAAGTTGAATGGACTATGGGTACCAAAGGACTTTTTAAAGGTTTATCCAATGACAAAATTGGAGGAATAGAGGATTATTCCTCACTAGTCAAAGAAGTGGATTTAGTTTTCTTGGCAGTTCCTACATTAGATGATGGAAAAACTGCTTCTAATTATATTAAGACATCATTAGATGCAGAAGTTCCTGTTGTAACTTGCGAGAAAGGTGCCTTATCTAATTATTATTCAGAACTTGAGAATGCAATTAAAAATGGTAAAATAGGTTATAGTGCAACTGTTGGTGGTGGTTCAAGATTATTAAGATATTTAGAAGAAAGGGTTGGTCCACAAGTAGAAGAGATTCATGCTGTTGTAAATGGGACATTAAACTATATTTTTGAAGGGTTATCTAGAGGCAGGAGTTTAGGAGCGGTTGTAGAAGAAACAAAAAAATTAGGATATGCTGAACCTATGGCAGAAAATCCCCTGGAGATTATTAATCAAGAAGCGACCTGTGACGTTCCTATGAAAACATCCATCTTATTTAATTCCTGCAACCTTATTTCTGAAAGAATGATTGCAAGAGAGATTCAAGTCCAAAAAATTGAGAAGAGTCAATTAAAAAAACTTGAAAGGGAAGCTTCTAGTAGAAGATATATCATTTCTATCACTAAAGATTCAAATCATGAGGAAGATGTTATTAGGGGTTTTAAGTACCATATTGGAGAGTGGTATATTTCTGCAGGATTTAAACATATAAGAAGCAATCCTTTATTTAGAGAATTAATTCCCAGTGGAGTAAATAATGCTGTTTTGATTTCTGAGGGTGAATTTGGAAGGGATGGAAGTTATGTTTTGACTGGCCCAGGCGCAGGTGCTGCCCCTACTTCTCTTTCTATGTTAATTGATGCTGAGAAAATTTTATTATGATTAAGCATGATTTTATAAGCTACCCCATTATAGCTTTTGCTAAACTATTCAAGAATCCTTCTTAACCCTCACTTTATCTTTCGCCCCTTCCCTAAATTCTTTTTCTGACTCTTTCCTTTTCTTTATGAAATCTTCCTGCTCTTTTGTAAGAATAGGTTTCCCTTTTGGCTGTTTCTTATCCTTATCCAAATCCTCCTTAAC
>JAGLGH010000236.1 GCA_023144115.1 Nanobdellota archaeon
ATAAAGATAGGTGTATTACTAAAAAAGAAATTGAAAAGATTATAAGTTCAGATAATGAAAGATTATTTTTAGAACAGGAAAACCCACATGCGGGTAAGATGAGCATAGAGGATAGGAAAATTTATGAACAATTGGATGAGCACGAAAAAGAGTTAGTTCTTTTTTTCAAAAGAAATTATTTAATAAAGACCCTAAAGAAAAAAATTCTTAATGAATGTGAATTGTTGATGGAGCCTTTCTTTAAGGCAATAGGACAAATGCTGTGCATTGATATTGAAGATTTATACTTTCTTACACCTCAGGAGATTCTTGTTGCACTTGAGAAAGGATCAGACAAAGAAGTAAGAGAGAAGATCTTATTAAGAAGGAAAAGATGGTCAATAATCTTAATTGATGGTAAAATAACAGTTCTTTCTTCGAAAGATTTTCCTCTAGTAATAGAGGAGAAACATGATCTTAAGAAAATGAATGGGATTAGTGCGTATAAAGGAAAAGTAAATGGAAGAATAAGGGTAGTCAAAACATATGATGATGTTAAGATTTTTAATGAGGGGGAGATTCTGGCTGCTAAAGAAACATCATTAAAATATATTGAAGCTATCAAAAAAGCAAGAGCGATTGTGACTGAATCTGGCGGAATTCTTTCCCACCCTGCAATTATTAGCAGAGAATTTAAGATACCTACGATTATGAATCTTGCAGGACTTCTTCGTAATGTGAACACAGGAGATTTTGTGCAGGTTGATGCAGATTGAGGTATTTTACATATAATAAGGGAAGGTGATTAATATCCCTATTATTGATAAACTTAATATTGGAAACGAAAATTTCTTGGATGTTTTGGTCACTATTACTGATGGCGCGCTTATAGATGTAGAGGATGATAAATTAAGGAAACATTTTCAAGAAGCCTATATCGAGTTAATCCGTAATCAGGGAACACCATGGGTGTCAGTTCTTTCAGAATATGTGCATATGGCGGAAACGGCAAAATTAACTTCTTCTTTTTCTGCTAATTTTGGGAACAGATTTAAGCCGCAGGAAGTTGACTTGAAAGATTATAAATCCATGATGATATTTGCAGGATTAATGCATGATATTGTGCGGGTGTTAAAAATTCAAGATGCACCTGAAGTTTTTTCACAGTTGACAATTGAAGAAAAATTAAGTTATTTAAAAGTTATTGACGGAGATGACAATACTTCTGGCAGCCTTGCTGAAAAGGTAATGGATCAGGTTTATCCTTCTTATTCTCATTATGTTAGAGAAATGGTGTGTAATCATGGTTCTTCAACTATTAAAAAAAGAAAAGGAAATATTAAAGGAATTGAATATGTTGTTCCTTTAGTTGTTTGTGATGTTGCTTCCAGAGTTACTGATAGATATGCAAATGCAGCTTTGGGTACAGCTATAATTGAAAGGGCTGCAAGAGCTCTTAGGGCGATAAAAGAACATGATTCTGAGAAAATAAATCAACAAATTAAAAAAATCAATAAGCAGTCACATAATAACTTTATTCCTATATATCTTAATGGAACTTATGAAGATGAAAGTATGGTTCTTAGTTTAAAAGATGTATTAGGTAATGGCTATAAAGGGCTTAATGTAGATGAAGCACTTACAGGTAAGGAATATACTTTTTTGTTAAAGAAGGTGAATATTCCTCGTTATATTAATTCAGTAGCTTTTGATGCCTGTCAAAAATTATTATTCGATGTTCAGAAAGAAGTGAGTGGAGAAAGAGGAACATTTTCGCAGATAATGGATCTGTTTTCAAATTATAATTATAGATTGAAATTAATAACTCATCTGCCTGATCTCTATGAAAGAAAACAAAATGTGCAAGTTAATGATTAAACAAGTGGACTATTGACATTCGTATATATTGTTTATATGGGTTTGTATTCAGATGAAAAAAATTCAAAATGAGGAAAATTTATAAAGATTCATCAAATGTCATATCTTATGACTAAGATAATCTTAGCAACATCTGCAGTATCCAGGCAGGAAGCATTTGGGTATCTTAATTTGGATTTTGTAGCTCAAGGCAGTGATGTTGAGGAATATTTTGATGGAAGACCAGATTCTCCAGAAGAACTGGTTCTTCATTTGGCAAAATTAAAAGCTGAAGCAGTTGCTAAACATTATGATTCAGGAATCATAATCGGTTTTGATTCTGTTGGCTGGTTTAACAGACAAATTCTTGAAAAGCCAAAATCAAGAGAAGAAGCATTTGAAAGATTGAGATCTTTATCTGGAGATAATTATCAATTTTATACTGGGGTTTATATGATAAATCTTGAATCTGGAAAAGAGAGTTCTAAAGTTGCAATAACTGATGTTCAACTGAGAGATTTAACTGATTCTGAAATCAATAAATATTTAGATCAAGATCCCAAATTTAATACTTATGCTTCAGGATTTGATCCTCTGGAAAATTACAGTTCTTCTTTTGTCAGAAAAATTGATGGAAGCTATAATAATCTGACAAGGGGAATACCTCTTGAGACTATTGTTGAAATGCTTCCTGATGTTGGATATAGGTTATAGGCTGAGCATTATAATATTGTTGTTTTTCTCTGCTCTTTTATAGGGACATATTCTTTACTTGGAATAATGGCTTTTGAGAGCATTTCTTCTCTAAATTCAAGTAATTTGTCATAACCTTTTACTCCTAATTGTGTACTATATTGTAAATGTTGTTTTTGTAATTCTACTGGATCAAGTCTGTAGGTATTTCCAAATCTTTGCCTGAATTCATCTCTTTGCATTAGGATATTCCAGGCATTAGATCCGGGCAATGGTGTTAATGGGTTCCAATATGAGATTTCTGTCTGGCAGATTCCTGAAATCTGTTCAGATAATTGAATAGTGTCTTGAAGAGTATCCCAAGTTTCTCCTACTAAACCTAAAATATAAGCCGGCGAAATGCTAATATCATGCTTTTTAAATAAATTACAAGCATCGATGCCCTCTTTTTGATTCTTGGGCAAAAAATGGTGATTTCTTTTTCAGCATTCCTTTAAAATCTGGATAAATACATTTAGGCAAAATAATGGGGTAGATCTCAAGTATTAACAACTGCGAAGTAGCTAAAATATAGAAAGATTTAAATATCTACTTTAATTCTCTAAGGATAATAAATATTGGTGAACAAGAAAATGTCAGATCAAAAAATAGGAGTTCGTGTTGTTGTAGGGACATACAAAAATTTAGATACTGAGGATACAGGGGTATTTGCATCTCCTTTAGATGAGCTTGGTCCTATATATGAAACTTGTATTGATCATGATGATGATCCTATTGAAGTTGCTGGATACTCCAGAGGAGTATATTTAGCTCAAAATCTTGATGAATTATCTAAGAGAATTCTTGATACAATGAACTTAAAAAGGTCTAGTTTTGCTTTACATCCAGCGCAGTTAGGATGTCATTCAACTGTTCAGGATGAATGGGGTGATGAAAGAATCAATTATCTTATGGATAAATTACCTCGCGCACAATTTGATGAGCTTTATAAGAAAGTGTTAGCAAAGCCTTATGACACTGATATATAACACTGATATCTTGGCATCATCTTTCAGTAAATTTATTAAATGAATATATATTAATTAAAAGTAATATGGAGAAAATCAATAAATTTAGAGTTTTTAACAGATTAAAAACAGTTTATCGCTTTAATTCAGTAGAAAATAGAAATGAAAGTTCTGCAGAACATTCATGGAGTTGTTTAATCTTAGCTGATTTTTTTCTTTCTCAAATGGATAGTAATTTGGATCGTTTAAAAGTTTATGAATTATTGATGTATCACGATGTTGTAGAAATAGAATCTGGTGATACTCCTTTGCATCCTGAGAGAAACTCATTAGATAAAAAAGAAAGAGAAAAAAAAGCAGTTGAGTCATTAAAAGAAATGCTTCCATTTCCATTAAATAATAAATTTATAAAATTATTTGATGAATTTGAAGAGCAAAAAACTTTAGAAGCAAAATTTGCTAAAGCAGTTGATGCTTTAGATGCAGCAATCCATGAATTAGACCATAAACAAGATTGGAAAGGGTGGACTAAAGAATTTCTTATTGAGAAAAAATTAAATCTTTTGGAGGATTTTCCTGAATTAAAGAAATCATTCAATACAATACTTGAGTATTTGATTGAAAATAATTATCTCAATCAATAACTTCCTTAGAAAAATAGTTTAAGGAATCAATTTTGGATGTTATACATTATTTGTATAATTTCTTTCACAGAAGCTTCAATTAATTGTTCAGAACTGGTACGATTAACTTTATTGTTTACTGTGTTTACCACTTATCTATTTTCTCTTCAACCTTATCTGTCCAGTGTTGAATAATTTCTTTAATGATCTTTCTGATATTTGATTTTGAATTGCATTCGTAAGTATAAATATAACCCCCATTATCTAAATTCTTTTGATGTCTAATAATTATACCTTTCTCAGACAATTTTTTTACAGCTTTTTGTATTGTTGTCAGATTAAGGTTTAATTTTTTTGATATAGAATTTGTTGTACATTCTTTACTTGTATCTTTTAAAAAATATTTCATTATCTTTAATTCTGTTCTAGTTAAACCTAATCCACACTTAATAATATCATCCAGGTTAAATTGTTTGCATGCGAAATCTATCATTTTCTTCTCATAAAAATGTGACAATTGGGACATTTTATTTTTAAACAAGGAGTTTCTTTTTTATGTTTTATTGTATATCCGCATTTTGGACAAATACAATTTCCACCTGGTCCTTTCCCTTGAGCACCAAAATTTTCTCCTTTAAATTTTCCTCTTTTTGACCACCCAAAACCTTTTCTCAAAATAATTTTTGAAACAACATCTTTAGATTGAAAATATGAATCTGTAATATCATAACTTTTTATTTGAATTGCAACATATTCAAGAACATCAATTTCTTTTATTAAGTCTTTTTTTATCTTTTCAGATATTTTTGTTGCTTTTTCTACATTTAAATCCGGAGGTAATTCAATTTCTATATTCGCTGAAATTACTGAACCTCTTTTCTGAGTTTTTAAATTCCCTAGTGTAATTTCATTCTCTTTTAAAATATTTTTAATTTTATCTTCTATCTCATCATCTGCTTTTTTATCCAATAAAGAATCTGTCGCTTCTTTTCCTAATTCAATAGATTCTTTAATAATATAAATTCCAATTAAAGCTGATAAAATTGAATCAATATAGACCCAATAAGGCATTATAAATAATCCTATTAAAACTACTATTGAAGTATAAACATCAACCCTATCGTGGACACCATCAGAAAGTAAACTTATTGAATTTTCCTTTTTCCCATAATGAATCTTAAATCTAGCTACTATTTCATTAGCAATAGCAGAAATGATCATAATCCCTACAGCTAAATAACTTAAAGAAATAATCTCAGGTTTAATAAATCCTTTATATGATTTATATAAAATCCATAATCCTGTTAAAAATAACATTAGAGTTATAATTGTTCCAGATAAAACTTCATATTTATAATAGCCATAAGGATGTTTTTTATCTTCAGGTTTTTTTGAAAATTTAATTCCAATAAAACTAATTCCAGATGAAAATACATCCATCCCTGAATGAATTCCTTCTGCTAAAACAGAAACAGAACCAGTAAGAAATCCAATAATTAGTTTACCTACTGCTAGAAAAAGATTTACAAAGATTGAAACTAAAGCTATCCCTTCTTTCATTTTATGCTATTTTTGTTATCATTTTAAAACCTTCATGATTTCATCAATTTTCTGTTTTAAGATATCCTTTGGTGCAAAGCCAGTTATTCTGTCAATCTCTTTACCGTCTTTTGTGATAATTAAACAAGGTATCCCTTGTATCTGAAATTGATTTGCAAGTTCTGGGTCATCTTCTGTGCTTATCTTAGCAAATTTTAATTTACCTTCATAGTCATTACTTAATTCTTCAAATACTGGACCCATCATTTGACAAGGACCGCACCAGGATGCCCAGAAATCAATTATTACAGGAATCTGTGAATTAGTTATTTCTTCTTGAAAATTGTCTTTATTTATCTTTATAGTTGCCATTTTAATTTTCCCCCAATTGGTTTTTATTATCAGTACTGATAGAAATCAGAGGTACTATTTAAAGGTTTTTAAGTACTTATTAAATCCTTTCAAAAATAGAAATACTCTTCATAAAAAGATAAATAAGCTAATCTGAAGTCATGGTTTTGCAACCAACCACATACTTTCAAAAAAACTCCAAAAAGATTCAGCTATTTGTTTACTCTGAATTAAAACTGCCCTTGATTCTTCACTATAAGTGATTATCAATATTTTTTCTTTAGATATTACAATAGTCGAGGGGGTAATTGTTTCAATAAATCTTAATTTTGTATGAGGAATGTCTTTGAATAGATCTGAGACACTCCTGTATTTGTTATTATAAATTAATCTGGTTCTAATTCCTTTCTTAGCTTTTTTCATATAAAATCGCCTAACCATTAATTCATATTTTTTCCCAAATGGACCTTTGGCTCCGAAAACCAGGTATTCATCGCCTTTTGTTAGACTATCAATAAAATCCAGCATTGCTGTTTCAATACCTTTGTATCCCTGATACATAGTTGTTTCCTGAATTTCACTTACTATTTTCTTTTTCATACTAAGTTCAGGTATAATCTTCTCAATATCTTCTGTTTCTTTTTCTAGTTCTTTCTTCTTCTCATTCATGTAATCTAAAAGCCTTTTTGGATTTGTTGCTTGAAAATACTTAACATTATTTTTGATAATATGCGAGACTAATCCTTTTTGCTCTAATCTTTCCAGAATTAAATATACTTTGGAACTAGTTATATGTGATTTGTCAATAATTTTGCCTACAGAACTAACTCCTAAATCTAAAAGTGCCATATAAACCCTAACTTCTCCTCCAGTCATCCCTATTTTTTCCAGTAATTTAGTATAATCCTCCATATTACTTCTCTCTTGGGGGGAGATAATATTTAAATATTTCGGTTTCTTCCTAATCATCAGAGGATTATATTATGTCAGAACAGGATTTCACAAAGATTGGAAGAGAATACGATGCGATTTATAGAGCAAAGATGAGTGATTTAGAGGCAATCACATTAGATGTGCTTGAAACTTTGAAACCAAATAAAAAAGCTAAAGTCTGCGATGTTGGTGCTGGAACAGGGTTAGTTGCAGACTTATTAAAACAAGCAGGGTGGAATTTTGATTATTTAGGTATAGAACCATCTGCGCTTTATGAGCAGCTTAAAGATAGAGCTGGAATTGAAAAAGCATTAAGAGATAATTCTGACTCATTAAAATCATTTAATGGATCGTTTGATGCAGTTATTTACTCAAAATCGCTTCATGAAATATTAATCAGTAAATTACTTGATCATTATAAGCTAGAATCTAATAAAGATTTGCATGATTTATACTTACAAGAATCAGATAATTATCAATCAAGAAAACAATTAGCGCTCAAAGAGGTTTTAGAAGATTCATTTAATTCTCTAAGACCAACTGGATCAGTGATTGTGTCAGATATGGAATATCCAGGTTATTTAAGCCAAACAACAATAGATGAAAGTATAAAATATGTTTATCAAACATTCAAACATCTTAATTATAGGGAACAAACATTGCCAATAATTGAAATTGAAACAGCAATAGAAGCTACTCCCTGGAGAATTGTTGATAGAAGAGAGACTGCTAAAAGAAAAGATCCAAATATCAAAACTAAAGTCTATAGTTTGGCAATTCAGAAAGTGATGTAAAATGCTTAAAAATCATCTGACAAAAAAACAACTTGAAGTTATTGATGAAAAATTTATTGAATGGACTATTGGCCTAGGTAAAACTGATGCAAGAATTAATATCTTTAATAATCTATTAAATATTCCTTATGGAATCAATCTTAATATACATGATGTTAAGAATTGCAGCAGAATCTTTGATGAAAAGATAGCTCATTGTATTCCAAAACATTTTATCTTAGCTCACATGTTTCAAAAACTGGGTATAGAAGTTAGATTAATAAGTATTCCATTTAACTGGAATTCTTTATTAAAAGATTTTCCAAAGCAGATAAGGAGAAGGGCTGGGGATTTGCCAGATTCTTTGCACTTGGCTTGTGAATGTAAAATCAATAATAGATGGATTTTAGTAGATTGTTCATTGGATTCAAAACTAAAAGCAGCAGGGTTTCATATTAATGATGATTGGGATGGGTACTCTGATACAATCCCTGCTGTAGTACCAAATCAGATCTTGAGACATAATACTGTAGATGAAAGACTGGAGCTGGAAAAGAAATTCTCTGCGAGAAATTGTGATAAAGTACAGTTCTTTGATTTTTTAAATAGATATCTTGATCAATTAAGGACTTCAATGTTATGAGCAATATTACTCAGAGCCAAACCTAATAGATAAATTTATATAAAGACATGACCTAATTATAATTATGATTATTAAAAGTAAAGATGCAAATAAAAAAAAAGCAGGAGTTATGAATATTAATGAATATAAGATAAATTCAAATTTTAGTGGTGCTCTTATTGAAATCAATGGAAATCATGGAACATTAAAATGCTTAAAAGAAGATAGAATTTATTTTATAATCAAAGGTAATGGAAAATTCATTATCAATAATAAAGAAAATGCTGTTTCTGCTGATGATTTAATATTCATTCCAAAGAACACTTCTTACAATATTATAGGAAAAATGAAATATTTTTTGATTTGCTCACCAGAATTTAATCCTGACGATGATGTATTTCTTGAATAAAACATTTCCTATGGTAAATGAAGTAAATTTTGGCGCGTTAATAAAGAAAATTATTTAAATACTGAAATTTTAGAATCATTATGGACATATTAATTGTTGGTGCTGGTTCAATTGGAGTATATTTAGGAACTTTGTTATATAGCAAAGGTCATAATCTTACTTTGCTTGGAGGGAAGAAATTAAGAAAACTCCATGATAGTATCTTAATCAATGATGTAGTTTATCAATTACCTAAAAGAATCTATTCTATGCCCAAAAATGCCAAATTTGATTTTGTTTTTATTACATCAAAACTTTATGATCTAGAGAAGAACCT
>JAGLGH010000237.1 GCA_023144115.1 Nanobdellota archaeon
TGAGGATGAATCTTAGGATATGAAAAATGAAAACAATAGAAAAAATAAGCATATTGGCAGATGCAGCAAAATGGGATACCTGCGCAAGCGCAGCATCTAATAGAAAAACTACGACAGATGACAGGATAGGCAATGCTGCTAAAGGAGGGATATGCCATTCATATACACAAGATGGAAGAGCAATCTGCCTGTTCAAGACATTATATTCCAATGTATGCTCATTTGACTGCAAGTACTGCACAAACAGTTCTGCATGCAGAAAAAGGACTGCTACATATGAACCTGATGAGCTTGCAAAGACATTCATGTCATTATATATCAGAAACTATGTTGAGGGTTTGTTTCTCAGTTCAGGCGTACTTGGCGATTCTGATAAGACAACTGAAAAGATGATTGAATCTGTCAACATACTGAGAAATAAGTACAAATTCCAGGGATATATTCATTTCAAGATTCTTCCAGGCACATCATATGAACTTATTAAACAGGCATCTGAATTCGCAGACAGGCTCAGCATCAATCTTGAGGCTCCTAACAAGTCCAGGCTTTCAGAAATCAGCAATATCAAGGACTTTCACATAGACATATTACGAAGGCAAAGATGGATCAAGAACATGAAACTGCCATCAGGCCAGACAACCCAGCTTGTGGTTGGAGGAAGTGATGAGACTGATAAAGAGATCCTTAATATGATTGACTGGGAATACAAGAATTTCAACCTTAAACGGGGCTACTTTTCTGCTTTTCTGCCAGTCCCTAAAACACCTCTGGAACACAAGGGCCGCACACCTCTGATTAGGGAGCACCGACTGTATAATGTGGATTTTATGCTAAGGAAATATAATATCCCATTAAAAGAATTCAAATCCATCATGGATAACGGAATGCTCCCTAATTGTGACCCCAAGGTTGCGCTTGCAGAGCATTATTTTGATGGTCCTGTTGATATAAATTATGCTAATCTCAGTGAATTGCTCAGAGTCCCGGGAATTGGACCTATGAGTGCTCACCGAATTATAGGATTAAGGAATTCAGGCAAGAACATAAAGAAGTATGAACAGCTCCACAACATAGGAGTTGTACTGAAAAGAGCAAGGCCTTTTATCAAGGTAAATGGCATGCATCAAAAAAGAATAGGTGATTTCTGTGCATAAAGAAATAAACAAAAGAATTGAATTAACTAAAAGACATGTAGCATTTGAACAGCAGATTGAAGATAGTGCGCTTATGCAGGATAGTTCAGAAGCGTATTACAAAACAACAAAAGAAGCAAAAAAGCTGTATAATATGGCTCGCCAGGTCAGCAGTTCTATCAACAGGATTAAATCATTCACAAGACTGGATATAGATGAAAAAGGCATATTATCTGCACGTATTGACCCAGAGCATTATATTGAAGATATTATTGCGGATTTTTTTGCAGAACGATTCCCAATGTATATAATCGTGCTTGAAAGCAGAAGAGGATGTTTTATCAAGAAAAAAAATCAAAAGATTGCAATTGTGCATAACAGGATGGAATCAGTTATCTGCAAGCTTAAGAAGGAGCTGGATGGATGCGATATACTCTGCGACCTGCTTGATTTTGATGACAGATCAATCTGGAAGGTTTTCTATAATGCTTCAAATATAAAAGCCAGAGAGAACAAAGCATATTTTCAGAGGAGCATAACTAAGAAATATCAGAATCTGCCAGGGCTGGCTGAAGAGAAGCTGGCATTTGAAAGCAATGAAAGTCTGCTGGCTTATCAAGGAAAAGAAAATGCCGCTGACGGGATTCTCAAGCATCATGAGATGCATATTTGAGCCCGCGACCTCTAGATAACCCAGTTGCGCATATGAGTCTATATCATCAGCCAAAGGCTTCATCACTCATATAACTTATGAGTCTAGCGCTCTAACCAGGCTGAGCTACAGCGGCATTTGAGTATTTGAAACTTCTGGGGCTTTATTAAGGTTTTGGTTATCTTTAAAAGATTTCAGTAAGAAATTTTTAATCGATATATTTATAAATCCTCTTAAATTTTAAGAATCAAGATGCATTTATTTGGGCCCATGGTTTAGTGGCTATAACATCGCCTTTACACGGCGAGGGTCGCCGGTTCGAGTCCGGCTGGGCCCATTTTATCCAAATATTGCGCCGGTGGTTGAATGGTACAATGGGGCGTTGCCAACGCTTCGGTCCGGGTTCGATTCCCGGCCGGCGCATGTTTTATTATTCTAATTGAATTTATTTTCATCGCAATCAATGCATCTACTTCTTTTTGCACTTCTTATCCTTATACTTAATCCATAATCTTTTGAAAAAAGGCAAAGATAATGTTGATAACACAAAACCAGTAGTTGGGACTATAGAATTGATGAAGGGTTTTGGTAATTGAGCAACTATGAAGAATAGCACTATTGTTATGTATGTTAATACTGTAATAATTATTTTTCTTGAGAAACTTGTTTCCCAAGCCTTATCCAATTCAACTCTTTTGTTTCTTTGCTCAATTGCATTAAGCTTTTTTTCAATATCACTCATAATGGCATAATTAAAGATTAAAGTTTATAATTGTTTGTTTTTATTACAACTTGGGTATAATACTCTGCTGCTCGCAGCAGCATGATTCCCAAGTTAGAATGACAGAAAATCCCTTTTAGGATTTTCGCTTTATTTAGCGATATCGACAGATTTAAATATTTCCCTTTGTTCTTATTATCTAATAATAACCCTTAATCAATAAAGATTAAAAACATAGTGAAAAAAAGGATAAATCCACAGGAGGGAAAAAATGCAAGTATTTGATACTGAAGAAATGAAAAAATCAATGCACAGAGCATTTGAAAAATTAACACCTGATGCAATTTATGTCAATTTACTCCAAGAGGCCAAAGGTCAATTTGAACCTGAAGGGGGTTTAGCAATAGCTGAAGAATTAACAGCTAAAAACCCAGACAATAAGATAATTGTTTATGGCTTTAAATCTATCCAGAGACTTTGGCTTGATAATAAATTTAAAAAAGTTATGAGTTCTCCAAATATAAAATATCATAAAATGCAATGTGTGGATATTTCAGAGATTGTGGAAAATTATAACAGACCTAAATTCAGAAATCCTGCTTTAGAAGCAGTTGCTGAGATTAAATATGAAAAAGATCTTCTATCTCAATTTAAACATGATTTATATCATCCTGCTAAAAAAGAAAATGTACTTAAAGAAGCAAGAATTGCATTTGGATGGGATGGAACTGATGAGATAATTGAAAAAAGTATTCAGTTTTATAAACCAAACACTAGCATAGACCCACAATATTTTGAAGGGGTTTTTTGTGATATAGAAGGAACACTAATTACTGATGGGAAATTAAATAAAGATTTGGCAGAAGAATTGCAGGAATACTCCAGAAAAAAGACAGTTAATATCTGGACAGGCAAGGGGCTTAATGAAGTAATTCCCTTTCTGGAATCAAATAATATAGAATTTCCTTTGCTAAGTAAAAACTGGTATAAAGGCTGTGAAGTAGAACTGGCCATTGATGACCTTGAAGAAAATGTCTTAAAAAATG
>JAGLGH010000238.1 GCA_023144115.1 Nanobdellota archaeon
TCTGATTCTCAAAAACGCAAAAACATAACCTTTATAAACCCCCTCAGATTCTTCAATATCTAAAGCCCGAGTTCAATATGAGCGCTAATAGGGTTAAATAATGAAAATTATTTAATTCTATATGTTATTTAAGGGTTATCCAAAGGTTATGCACATGGCAGAACAAAAAGATCAAATAAAACATCTGGTAAGGGTTATGAATACAGACCTTATAGGAAGCCAGCACATAAATGTAGCACTTACTAAGATAAAAGGAGTTGGGAAAACTTTTGCAAATGCAATATGCGTTGTCGCAGATATGCCCAAGAATCTGAAAGCAGGCAGATTGGTTGAAGCCCAGATACAAACAATTAATAGTATAGTAAGTAATCCTCTTAAATTTAACATCCCTTCATGGATGCTCAATAGGCGAAAAGATTATGAAACAGGAGCTGACCTTCATATCACAAAGTCTGACCTTGATTTTACTCAGGGAAATGACATAAAAAGGTTCAAAATGATAAAATGTTACCGAGGATTCAGGCACCATCTTGGTCTGCCTTGCCGCGGTCAGAGGACAAAATCTAATTTCAGAAGAAATAAAGGCAAAACATCTTTAGGTGTAAAGAGGAAAAGCAAATAAGCCCACCTAAATTCATAATAACTTAACAAGGTAAAAATATGGGAGATCCAAGAAAACAGAGGAAAACTTATTCAACACCATCTCATCCCTGGAATAAGGACAGGATTGTTGAAGAGAATGAACTTGCTAAATCTTATGGCTTAGGAAACAAAAAGGAAATCTATAAAGCCAATTCTATCTTGAAAGGATATTTAAAATTAGCAAAAAGATTTGCAACAGTCAAGACCGAACAGGATGAATTAGAGAAATCCCATTTCCTTGCAAAATTAAAATCTTTTGGATTTACTGCCGAAAACGATATCAGTAAAGCTCTTGATCTCACATTAAAGGATATCCTTGAAAGAAGACTGCAGACAATCCTTCATAGGAGTGGTCGCGCAAGATCAATGAAACAGGCAAGGCAGTTCATTACTCATAGGCACATAATTATAAGCAAGAAGAAAATTACAATGCCATCTTATATGGTCACACTTGACCAGGAAAAACAGATATTCTTTGTTGAGAATTCAAATCTTGCAAAAGAGGATCATCCTGAAAGGGTAATCATAGTCAAGAAAGAGAAAAAAGCGCCCCCAAAAGGCAGGGGCAGGTTTGATTTCAAGAAAAGGGGAGGGAGACCCCCACAAAGGCCAAGGTCTCCTAGGAAATAATCATATTAAAGGTTGATAATAATGAGAGGAACAAAACCAGAATACAGGTCCAGGCAGCAAAATTACTCCCAGAATTTAAAATGGGGTATTGCTCACATTTATGCTACATATAATAATACTATTATACACATAACAGATATGACTGGAACAGAGACAATTGCAATTGTTTCTGGAGGCATGGTAGTCAAATCAGATAGGATGGAATCATCTCCAACAGCAGCAATGTCCTGTGCGAAGAAAGCAGGAGAAACGGCAATGGAGAAAGGCATCAATGCTCTTCATGTAAAAATGAAAGCAAAAGGTGGTCATAATGGTCCAATGAATGTCGGACCAGGTGCTCAGGCTGCAATAAGATCACTTTCAAGGATGGGCTTTAAGATTGGCATCATCGAAGATGTCACTACAATCCCTCATGATGGTTGCAGGAAAAAAGGAGGCAGGAGGGGCAGAAGAGTATAAGCCCGAAATTCTGCATAATATTCAAGATGGAAATAATATCATTAACCCAGGACAAAGAAAAGCTGAATGCTTCATTCATATTGAGAAAAGCAGATCCGGTTATTGCCAATACTCTTCGCAGGTTGATGATTGAAGAAGTTCCAACCATGGCTATTGAAGATGTAGAGCTTGTCAAGAACAGTTCAATTTTATATGATGAGATAATCGCGCATAGGATGGGTTTACTTCCTATCAAAACAGATCTTAAATCATATTTCATAAGGGATGAGTGCAAGTGCGATGGCAAAGGCTGCGCAAGATGCACACTCCAGATGACACTAAAGTCAAAGAGCGGAATGGTTTATGCTTCAGACATAAAATCAAAAGATCCAAATGTTGTTCCAGTATATCCAAAAACACCTATTGTCAAGCTTTTGAAAGGTCAGGAAATTGAAGTGTTGGCAACTGCTCAGCTTGGAAAGGGGAAGGATCATGTAAAATGGGCGCCATGCCTTGCATGGTATAAATATAAGCCAATTATAGATATTAATAATTCGAAGATAAAAGATGCAGACGCTGTTGTTAATGTATGCCCAAGAGGAGTGCTTGTGGCAAAATCCGGCAAAGTTGAAGTGGATAAAAATAAATTATTATCATGTGATTTATGCGCAGCATGTGCTGACAAAGCGCCAGACGGAGTGAAACTCAATGAAAAAGACGACGAATTTGTCTTTTATGTAGAAAGCTTTGGACAGCTGAAGGTCAAGGAGATTGTGACCACAGCAATTGACATGCTTAAGAAAGACTTGTCAAGCTTTAAGGATGCCCTTGAAGCAATGAAATGATTATATAATAACATTCATTGTGGGGGTGGCAGAGCCTGGTCAAATGCGCAAGGTTGAGGGCCTTGTCCCTTAGTGGGTGCGCGCGTTCGAATCGCGTCCTCCACATCATAACTAAATACATTAAACAATTTCCTTTGGAAATTTTTAAACAATTAAATAAAAAATCAAATTGAAAAAATGACAAAAAGAACAGGACCAACTAATCAGTATATGTTAGAATTGATTAGTGATCTCAAGAAGAAAGCTATAGAATCAAAAGAGAATCTCTGGAAACGTATAGCTTGCGATCTCGAGAAATCCACACGTTCGAGAAGGGTAGTGAACCTTTCAAGAATCGACAGGGTGACAAAAAAGGACGAGATTATAATTGTTCCTGGAAAAGTGCTTGGGAGCGGAATGCTGAATCATCCAGTTACAATAGCTGCATGGAGTTTTTCAGATGGCGCTCTTGATAAGATAAAGCAGACAAATGCCAAAGCAATAAATATAAAGGATATTATGAAAGAATCTGCTAAAGGTAAAAAGATAAGGATAATTGGATGATAAAGATGATTATAGACGCTAATGAAATGATTTTGGGGAGGATAGCAACCAAGGCTGCAAAAGCTGCGCTTTTGGGTGAAAAAGTTGATATTGTCAATTGTGAAAAAAGCGTAATTACAGGTAATAAAGCTCAAATCTTAGCCAGATATAAACAAAGGAGGGATCGCGGAACTCATTCCACAGGTCCATTCTTCCCAAGGATGCCTGACAGGTTTGTCAAGAGAGTTGTTAGGGGTATGCTTCCATACAAACAGTCAAAAGGAAGAGATGCTTTAAAGAGAGTGACATGCCATATAGGAGTTCCTGAAGAATTCAATGATCAGAAAATGGAATCATTTAAAGAAGCGCACATATCCAAACTTCCTTCAAATAAGTTTGTTTTTGTTAAAGTTATATGCAAATTCATAGGTGCAAAAATATGAAAATTATTCACACTTCCGGAAAAAGGAAAACATCCATCGCCAGAGTTACATTAAAGCCAGGTAATGGTATTGTAAGAGTAAACGGGAAACTGCTTGAGACATATTCTCCAGTAATGCTTAGAATGAAAATTATGGAACCTCTTTTACTTGCTGAATCTGTTGCTCAAAAGGTTGATCTAAAAGTCACTGTTGAAGGTGGCGGCATCAATGGCCAGACAGAAGCTATAAGGCTTGCTATTGGCAGGGCGTTGGTAGAATTTGATAATAAGCTAGAGAATGTCTTGCTGAAATATGACAGGCAGCTGCTTGTTGCAGATATAAGAAGAAAAGAAGTATATAAGCCAAATGATTCAAAAGCAAGAGCCAAGAGGCAAAAATCCTACAGGTGATTAAAAAGTGATTATTCCTATCAGATGTTTCAGCTGCGGAAAACCCATTGCACAGCATTGGGAAGAATTCAATGAAAGAGTAGCAAAAGGAGAAAGCAAGAAAGATGTGCTTGACTCTCTTGGGCTTACAAGATACTGCTGCAGGACAATGTTTATGAGCCATGTTGACCTTATAGATGTCGCAGCGCAATTCAAGAAGTTTTAGGTGCATAAAATGAGCAATCACGTAAGGATAAGGGACTGGAAAAGAGGCGGTGCAAGATCAGCCCCCAAGCCCAGAAGAAGAAAGGCAAGACCTAAGACTTTCAAAAGCGAAGAATCTGCTCATGCTTATGCAAAAGCAAACGACATCACCAAATATTCTCTTGATAACATAAGGCTTGGTTCTGCTGAGAATAAGAAGATTCGGATTGTTTTCTAATAGAATTTTTGTATTATAGACGTTCTCTTTTTGTATAAATCTTAAATTAGGTGGATTGCAATAAATTCTGCATGAAAGAGGATTGCTGCTTCAACTTTGGTTAATTTGCATTTTTTGTATTTGTCAATAATCTTATAGACAAACTGCATAAAATTATAACTTTTTGTTATAAATCCATGCAGAATAGAAACATTTATTAAGAATGAATGCTTAGAGTGGTATTATGGTCACTAAATATGATGTTTTTGAGTTCATGTACAAAAAAGGCAGTCCTTTGAAGCCTCAGGAAGTTGCCAATATATTCAGAAAAATCAATATTGACTATCATGGGGTCTATAATATCCTTTTAGACTTGAAAAAACTTGGCATCATTATGAAGAATGAGTATGGTTTTCAGGTTGTCAGAAACGAGATAAATGACCTTTTGTTCCAGATGATAAAATTCTGCCTGAAGAATGATATAAACTATAACGAGTTGCTTGACAAGAACCTGGCTGCTTTTGTTAGTAAGGCATTTATTAAGAAGAGGTTTGTTGTCAATGATTTTGAATTAGATCCAAGAACTTTTTCAAAATATGTAGATATCCTGGCTAAGAATGGCCTTGCAATAATCCTTTCTAAAAAGCCATTAACTGCGACAATACCTTATAATTCGTTCCTGAGGGATATGGCTACTTATTTTGACCAGAAAGTGTCTGTTGCCAGGACAAAGCCTGATGAATATTTTGATGAGATTGAGAGGGAGCTTAAAATATTTCAAAGATTGCGAGCAGCTAATGAAGCGAGATTCAGAAGAATTGTAGATGACTATGAGATTAGGTTTATCCATCATAGTTTAAGTATTGAAGGCAATCCCATCACTTTGCCAGATACTATTAAGCTTTTAAAAGACCATATTGTGCCTAGGGACTATACTATAGAGAGTGTTAATGAAGTGCAAAATTATCAAAAAGCCATTATTCAGATGAACGAGGATGCAGAGGAGAAAAAGCCAATCTCAAAAGAATCTATTTTAAATTATCATAGGCTGGCGATGAGCCATAGGTCAGGAATAGCAGGAAAAATAAGAAATAAGCCTGTTGTTATACATGGCAATTCAGATTTTAAAGTGGCTAAAGTAAAGGAAATAGAGCCTAAGCTTAGAGCGTTGCTAAAGAAATATAATGAGTTCTTCATAAGAAAAAAGATTCCTTTGAAGGAAATACTGGAGTTTTCTTCCTACTTCCATAATGAATTTCAACATATTCATCCTTTCGAAGACGGCAATAGCAGGACAACAAGACTCATCACTTTTCATCTCTTAAGGACTCAGAACATTCCAGTTTTAGATATTCCTTTAGGGATGCTTGAAGAGTACGTTTTTTCAACTAAAGGAGCAAAGAAACGTGAGGATAAGAAGCTAGGACAAGTTTTCCAGCAAATAATTCTTTATAATCTAAAGACAATCAATGAGAAACTTTCTTAGAGATTAATTTTTTGTATCCATAAACCCCTTAATTACTGCTGGATTTATAAATTTTTTTGGAATTTCCAGTATCTCCTGCAGAGATTGAGGATAGTGTAACTAAATTTCATAACCTTTATCTTTTACACTTTCATAGATTTGTTCTATTTGAAGGTCTCTTTTAGAATATGACTCTGCTAATCTTACAATATCATCAAGTACTGAAATCACTTTCCCATCTTTGATTTCTTTAGGTGTTGATCCAATAGAAAACAATAACGGAGTCAATAATTGTGAAGGTAGTTCTGCTGTCAAATATTCCATTGCTTTTGTCGCAGGTTGAATTTTTGCTCTTAAAGGACTTAATAAATATGAGATTGCTTGTCTTGCTTGAGGATGTAGAATCTGTGAAGATAACCAATCAACATAAAATTCTAATCTTTTATTTGCCAAAAAAATTCCAATCTGATCAGCTTCACCAATTAACTCATTTCTATATGCAATTAATTCTCTTTTCATTTCATTCTCAATTCTCTCTTGTATATAAGTTCCTTCAAATTTTAATCCTTGATCAAATCTTCGTAGTAAGGTATTATTTGCAGAATAAACATCATTATCAATATGCATTAATTCATGTTCTTTGTTTATTTCTGAATCTCCCTCAGAAGAATGAATTATAAACCCCAGGCTATCTAAATGAATTGGTGAATCTCTAAATTGAAGATCATCAAAAGCTTGACCCTCTGATTTTGTTTTTATTTTTCTTGCAATAGATTGCCATTGAGGTACTGGTACAATCACCCCTAATCCAACTGGATATACTGTGTGTTTTCGTTGATATGCTTCTGCATATTCCAAATCTGGAAATAGG
>JAGLGH010000239.1 GCA_023144115.1 Nanobdellota archaeon
TCTGATTCAGATTTCAAATTCTGTCCTAATTGATATAGGAATCTTTCTGCTTGATTAGGAATCATTTTTATCATGTTAATATAATCAGGATATGTATACTCTATATAAAATCACCTCTCTTTTGCTACTAAAAAATAGTCTCATTTCTTGCATTGGGCGTTTTCAAGTCCAAACTTACTTTTAATCAAATCACATTTTCAACAAACTTTTTAAATAACAACCAATTTATTTAAAAATATCATACTCAAAGGTGAAATATTATGGCTGACTTCAATAAAATCGCAAAAAAATGGCAAAAGAAATGGCACGAATCAAACATATTCGCAGTAAAAGATGATCCTAGGAAAAAGAAATATTATTGTCTTGAGATGTTCCCTTATCCCTCAGGCAATCTTCATATGGGGCATGTTAGGAATTATTCCATAGGTGACTGCTTTGCAAGATACAAGAGGATGAGCGGATTCAATGTACTCTATCCTATGGGCTATGATGCTTTCGGTCTCCCTGCAGAGAACGCTGCAATAAAAGCAAAAGCAGATCCTGCATCATGGACAAAGGCTAATATTGAAAGCATCAAGGCTCAGCAGAAAATGCTTGGTCTTTCATATGACTGGAGCAGGGAGATTGCGACTTGCACACCTGAATATTATAAGTGGAATCAGTGGATATTTGTCAAATTATTTAAGCACGGACTGGCATACAGGAAAGCAGGCATGATAAACTGGTGCCCTGGGTGCAATACTGTTCTTGCAAATGAACAGGTTGAAGATGGCAAATGCTGGAGATGCAAATCTATCGTCAAGCAGAAACCGCTTGAGCAGTGGTATCTGAATATAAAGAAATATGCTGACGAGCTTCTTGAGTCTCTTGATTCCATGGCTGGCTGGCCAGAAAGAGTCAGGACAATGCAGAAGAACTGGATTGGCAAGTCTCATGGAGCAGAGATTGTATTTAAGGTCAGGGATATGGATATTGAAATTTCAACATTCACTACAAGGGTTGACACGATCTATGGAATAACATATCTTGTATTTGCTCCTGAGCATCCTACTGTCCTGAAGCTTATTGAAGGCACAGAGCATGAGAAGCCTGTAAAGAAATTCATACAAGAAACACTAAAAAAGCCTGTAATCGAGCGGACTGCTGAAGGTAAGGAAAAGTCTGGATTATTTACAGGAAGGTATGGAATCAATCCTTTGACTGGAGATGAATTTCCAATCTGGGTTGCAGATTATGTTCTTGCAGAATACGGCACAGGCGCAGTGATGGCAGTTCCTGCCCATGATCAGAGGGATTTTGATTTTGCAAAAAAGTATAATCTTCCCATAAAAATAGTCATCACCCCCAAACCAAATGAACTAAATCCTGATAAGATAACAAAGGCATATTGCGAGGATGGTGTGCTTGTCAATAGTGCAGATTTCAATGGGATGAATAACAGGGAGGCCATAGAAGAGATAGCAGAGCATCTCAAAAAGAAAAGCTGCGGCGGCAAGGTTGTAAATTATAAGCTGAGAGACTGGCTCATCTCAAGGCAGAGGTATTGGGGAACACCTATCCCTATGATATACTGCGAAAAATGCGGTATTGTTCCTGTTCCTGAAAAAGACCTTCCAGTTCTGCTTCCTACTGATGTTGAATTTACAGGAAAAGGTAATCCTATTGAGACAAGCAAATCATTCATTGCCTGTACATGCCCTAAATGCGGCAGCAACGCCCGCAGGGAAACAGATACTATGGACACATTCTTTGATTC
>JAGLGH010000024.1 GCA_023144115.1 Nanobdellota archaeon
AAAATTATTAACGAGAAAAAAAATACCTGATTATGCTCTGCCGCTGCTTCCAAAGAGCTGCATCTTTTTCCGAGCTATATCTGTCATCTGTTCTCTTGCAGGACCAAGAATCTTCCTAAGGTCAAATACTTCTGGCTGAGTCATGATGACTTCGCGGACTGCTGCATCAAAAGTCAGCCTTAAGTCAGAGTCAATATTAATTTTACAGATGCCGCCAGCTCTTGCTTTTATTATATGAGTGTCTGATACGCCATGGGCTTCCTTGAGCTTTGCGCCATACCTGACTGCCTTCTGGACAACAGCTGGAGGTATGCCTGATGCTCCATGCAGGACAAGAGGGATACTCACTATATCGCGTATCTCACCCAGCCTTTTGAAATCAAGCTTTGACTTGCCCTTGAACTTATAAGCACCATGCGATGTGCCTATTGCTATTGCAAGACTGTCAATACCTGTTCTTTTCACAAACTCAAGAGCTTGCGCAGGGTCAGTAAGGCCCACAACCCCTGAAACATTGTCCTCAATTCCACCTAAAGTGCCAAGCTCTGCTTCTACACTCACGTTATTTTTCTTTGCCAAAGCCACGACTTTTTTGGTGATTGCAATATTTTTTTCAAAAGGAAGATGCGAGCCGTCAATCATCACAGAAGTATATCCATACCGGATTGCTGCACGAATATAATAAATATCTTTCCCATGATCAAGATGCAAGGCAACAGGGACTTTAGCCCTTTTAGCAGCAATATGCGCCATCAAGGAGATACATTCTATTCCTGCATAATTCATTGCACCTTCTGTGGTCTGCACAATTACAGGGCTTTGTTCCAGCTCTGCTGCAGTGATTATTGCCTGGAGTGATTCCATATTGACAAAATTGAATGCACCTACAGCATAATTTCCTTTCCTTGCTTTAGATAGAATATTTTTGCCTGTTACAAGCATGTTTAACACCTCTTTTGATATGAAAGTTTTGAAGCCTCATAATCTTGCCTTGATATCAACCTTATGCTTCTTAAGGTAAGCAGCAATATCTGTGCATGTCAATAGCTTGTTCTTTGCGCCATAATGCTGTATGACTGAATGCGAATTTGCAATGCCCCATTTCAAGGCAGTCTTGATATCGTTTTTGAGAATGATGCCTGCAAGGAATGATGCTGCGAATGCATCTCCTGCGCCAGTAGATTCAACAACCTTAACATTATGCGCTGGAGCCCGATAGATAAGCTTGCCGTCATAGCAATATGCCCCATTTTTGCCATCTGTGATAATTACGAGCCTGGGACCAAGAGCATGCACTTTCTTAAACATCTTGCTAATAGTATCTGCGCCTACAAGCATCTCTGCCTCTTCTTTATTAAACACAAGTATATCAACCTTGCTGATAAGCGGCTGGAGAAAATCTTTGCCTTTGCTTACAAGGTAGGAACTGGGATTGAATGCAATCATTATGCCTTTTTCTTTAGCATATTCTGCAAGCTTCTCAAGAGTCTTATAAGATTCATCTATCATCGACGAGAAATACAACCACTTTGTCCTGAGTTTCTTAAGATTTATCTCATCAAACAAAAGATTGTTATTGCTTCCCTTGTATGCCAATATAGTCCTGTCATGGCCTTCTGCATCAAGAATCACTGAAAATCCTGCACCTTTATCATCCTTGCAGACCAGTTTTGTATTCACTTTCTCTTTTTTCATAAGATCAAGTATTATTTTTGAGTCTCTGTCATGGCTTATCTTGCCAAGCCACGCAACATTAAGTCCAAGTCTTGCCAATGCAACAGCAGTATTAGTGCCGCCGCCGCCAATATCAGATCTCATTTCATCAACAATTATCTTTGAACCAAAAGGCACAACAACACCGCCATGCTCTTCTTTAACATTATTTTTAGTGAACAACTTTGATCCTGTCTCCATGAAGACGTCCATTGTTCCGCTCCCTACTGTTATTACATCAAACATGATAGGTTTTATGAGTGTTTATGTATTTAAACCTTTCTACAAAAACTTTTATTTTTTGCGGCATTAGGGTATTTGGAGAGTATTTGAGGATTTATTAAAGAATTCTAAATAGCCAATTAACTGCATCCAAATAGTCTCTTAACTTTATCCAACTAGACCCTTTACTTCATCCCAGCTTGCGTCTGGAAGAAAATCATGAGTTATCACAGCATCCAGCCTTGCCATAGCTTTCTTTTCCAATTGCTTTTTCTTTTTGAGATTAGAAATCTGTTCAAGAGAATCTTTCCCATCTAAGAAATGGAAGAATAAATACATCATTTTATTATCTCCAGGATATCCAGTATAAGCAAAAATATTAGGAAGTTTACTTATAGTTTTATGAGTTGAAACAGCAGAAGATTCTGTAAATACATAAGTCAGCTGATTTCTTTTGTCTAATTCTTCTAAAAATTTGTTTCCACTCTTGCTTGTCTGGTCATCTGTGCCAATTTCTTCTCCAAGAACACCTGTTAAGACAAAAGCATATTCATTATTACCATCTAATGCAGAATATACTTCATCAATAGAATTTACATAGCTTATTTTTTCGTTTAATGTATCTTTTAAATCTGATAATCTTAGATTTAAATGCTCTTTAGCAGAATCAGAGCTATGCTTTGCAAAAAAACTATCATATATTATTCTTTCTTTACTCTCATAAATATCTAATATCTTTTCAATGCCATGAGCACCATCTGGATTCATAAATAAAATCTGCTTATCATACCCCTGCAAAAATCTTGTAAAACTCTCTTTCTTATAATATGTAGAACTAGACTCCTGAGGCATATTGTCTTTCATAAAATTCTTAGTTATTGCATCCATATATTGGGATTAATTAGGT
>JAGLGH010000240.1 GCA_023144115.1 Nanobdellota archaeon
ATGTTGGGGAGGAGTTCATTTTAAATCTTTTTAAGTTTATCTCTTTTTCCTTTTTTTCATATTCTATAGATTATTATTAAATTAAGAAAATATTCTTTTCCAGAATGGTTTCTTCTGGGGTTCTTCTTTTTTTAATATTTTTTTTGGCTTTTTTCCTTTTTTAGAACCTGCTTTATTTGGTTTAAGTCCTGCAGTTTCTAATGCTTTGTTCCAGCTGCCAAAACGTTCATAATAGGTTTTTGAATCAGGATAATTTTTTAGTTTATTAAAATCTCTTTGTGTAGGTATTTTGTTTGTTTGAGAATATCTTTTGCGCAGTAATTCAAGCAACTCTGTGTTTGTATAACTAACCCTTTTTCGAGGTTCTAAGCCTGCTTCAGATAAAGCCTTGTTAAAAGAGCCAAATGTATTTCTGTAAGCCATAAGAGATGGCTTGATAAGGTCTCTCTGTTTAGGCAATCTGTTTAAGTCTTTGGAAAGCTGCCTTAGGTTTTTAATCAGTTCTTGTTTTTTGTATTTTTTCATTTTATTTGTGTCTTTTAATATCTAATCTTTATTCAAACTTTATTATATATGAAATCTTATTTTATATAAACTTTTCTAAATAATTTTAGAAAATCTTTATAAGTCCATCCACAATCCTATATACTCATAAATGACAAAAATCAGCATAATTGGTTTCGGGTGTTCAAGCAATATATCAGATTCAGAGGCAATGGCAGGATTATTGAAGGGTGCAGGATTTGAGATAGTTGATGATGTAGCTGATGCTTATATAGTGATAATAAACAGCTGCACAGTCAAGGGAAACAGTAATATCCTAAGGAACATGAGGTCTATAGTGGATGACTATCCATATAAGCAGATAATCCTTAGCGGTTGTGTAACCAGTGATCTTATCAATGAAGCAAGAAAGATAAAAGAAGATATTTCTGTTGTCAATACTCACAATCTGCATGAGATAGTCACTGTTGTTGAAGAGACTCTTAATGAGAATTATATTGAAGTTCTTGCAAGACCTGAAGAGGAACTTGCTAAGATTAATCTGCCGAAAATAAGGAAAAATCCAATAATAAGCATAATCCCTATCTCATCTGGCTGTGTTGCTGAGTGTTCTTATTGTTCTGTAAGGCTGATTAAGGGAAAGCTTTTCTCATATCCTATTGAGAGCATCCTTAAAGAAGCAGAACACGCTGTTAGGGGAGGATGCAGGGAGCTGTGGATAACAAGCCAGGATACTGCAGCCTATGGAATGGAATGGGATGGAAAATCTCATTTGCCTGAACTGCTGCGCAAATTGGTTGATATTAAAGGCTCTTTTTTGATTAGGCTTGGAATGGGAAATCCATCACATTTTATTCCGATAGCAGATGAGATTGCCGAAATCATGAAGAATAGGAAGATGTTTAAGTTCCTGCATATCCCTATCCAGTCTGGCAATGATGAGATACTTAAAGCAATGAACCGCAGCTATACTGTTGAAGAATTCCTTGAGCTTGTAGCCAGGTTTAGGGCAGTAATTCCTAACATAACAATCAGCACTGATATGATCTGTGGCTTTCCAGGTGAAACTGATGAGCAGTTTAAAGATTCAATGGATGTTCTTGATAAGATAAAACCTGATCATCTTAATAGATCCAGGTATCAGCCAAGGCCTGGCACAAAAGCCGCAGCTATGAAGCAACTTTCAGGAGGGCTGATAAAAGACAGATCACGGGCTATGTCATCTAAATTTGACTGGCTTGCATATGAATCCAACAGGAAATGGAAAGCCTGGCATGGCAGCATACTGATAGATGAGGCTGGCAAGGATGGCACATGGGTGGGCAGGAATTCTTATTATAGGCCTGTGATTGTTGAGGGGAATTTGAAAATGGGGGATATAGTGACTGTTTCTGTGATTGGAATAACTAAGCATGACCTTCGGGCTGAATTGGTGAATCAAAAATCAGTTGTGGAAACTTTTGAATAAGCACTTATCGAAAATAATTTAAACTATTAGTTTAAATTTAAGAAACAAGAGAAGTATATTCAAAAGTATTGAGAGTTTTGAATAACCTATCAATTTGTTCAAAAATCTGATAGATTACTTTGATTAATTCATCAAAAGTAGGGTTAATCAAAGTCCTCTATTGTAAAAAGGTGAAAAAATGACAAAGACTGAAGAAAATCTTAAAGCTGCATTTGCAGGAGAAAGCCAGGCAAGGAATAAATATACATATTTTGCTAAAATAGCAAGAAAAGAAAACTATCATTATATAGCAAAAATTTTTGAAGAGACAGCAGAGAATGAAGTGCAGCATGCAAAAGACGAGTTCAAGCTGCTTCATGGCATTGGTGATACAAAGGCTAATCTTAAGGCAGCTGTTGAAGGTGAGCATTATGAGACTAGTGAGATGTATCCAAATTTTGCAAAAGATGCTGAGGAAGAAGAGAATGCTGAAGCAGCAAAATTGTTTAAAGAGATAGCTAAAGTTGAAAAGACTCATGAAGAAAGATACAAAAAATTGCTTGAACTGGTCGAGAATGGTACTGTATTCAAAAGGGAAAAGCCAATAAAGTGGCGATGCCTGAAATGCGGCTATATCCATGAAGGAACAGAGCCTCCTGCAGAATGCCCTTCATGCAAGCATGAAAGAGAATATTATGAGCCAGAAGATTTATCCTTGTGAGTCAAAAGTCTGCACACTAAACTTTTGAAGAGCAAAGGACTTTTAAATTAAAATCTGTTTTTTCCACCAGTGTATTTCACTGGTGGGTTTGTATCAACAAACACATCAATTGGAAAAAACAGGGTCCGAGAAAACCGACCGAGTCCGAAGGACGAAGCATGCTACCAGTCTATTGACTGGTAGTGTCGGTTTTCGTTTGACAAATAGAAGATAAGAAATAAAAAGATTTACAAAATATCAACAAGTTTCTGATATGTTTGTTTTTTTAATTCATGAGTTTTTCTATTGTAATTTATAAAATCAGGAATAATACTTGGTAGAGTTCTCATGATTCTTTTTCCATATGATTGTTCTGCCATATTAGGTTCAAATTCTTGGCGTAGAGTACTATACGAATTAACATAGTCGCAAAATATTTCTATTCCTTGTTTATTCAACTCTACACTTCTGGATTTTGGTTTCCAGTCATTATATAAGCCAGTAATAACTATTACATAATCAAGATCTTTTTCATCTTTAGGAGTATTTCCAAGCCATCTAGTTACAAACTCTTCTTTTTCTGGTATTTCTCTTTCAAATAGGCTGAGAAGATTCCATATTTTTGTGTTTTTCATTAGATTTGCCACCTCAGAAGTTGTTACTACTAAGTAGTATATAAACCTTTTGGTTTTGAAGGGTCTTAATTACTCTTTTAAGTAAAAGGCATTGATATAAATACTACTTTTTTAGGAGCTAATCTTGAGAAAAGTCTAAATATCAATCCTGTGAAAGTATATCTAGTTAGGGGTAATATTTTCTTGATAAATCCCTCATTATCAGGATATTTTATGCATTTAAGGCAAATTGCGCCAGTTCTTTTTTTAAATTTATTATAGCCTGAATCTTTTGTTCCCATTCCCATGTGAATGTTTAATTTATTCTTGCAGGCATATTTTATCTTTTCATGATGTAATTTGTAATTGATATATTTATCAAAATATTCTTTATGACCTGCTCCAACTGAAGCATATAAATTATTCTTATTTTCAAAGCAAAAACTATATCCAATTAGTTTATGTTTATCAAAAACTAAAAATAATAATGAGGAAGGGATTTTTAGGAAAGTTGAAAAAAAAGATTTAGGAAAAAGAAATCCATTGAGGCGTTTCATATGTTGAATATATAAGTTGTAAACTTGATTGATTGTGTTTTTGTCAAATGTTCTAATGATTTGGGTTGTAAAATTATTCTTTTCAACTCTTTTTATATACTTTCTAAATGTCTTATCAAAAGATTTGTAGGCTTTTTCATATGGTTTATAATACCAAACTGGATATTCCATAAAAGATGGATTATTTTCTTTACTGTTGTCTTTTAAAGAAACTGATAAAAAATGTATTTCTTTTTTAATCATATTTTCTCTTTCTAAATCATTATATGAGTGTATAGAAATATTCTTATTTTTTAAAATACCTTGGTTTTTAAAAGAAGGGTCTCTGCTTATTTCTGATACAGTTTCGCAAAATTGGATGTATTCTTCACTTAAATAAAAATTATTTTCAAAAGCCTTTTTAAATTCAAAAAGTTCCATAATCAATAAGAGAGTGAGAGGATTTATAAATGTTTATTTATTCTCATTATAATAATATTATAAATTATATATTTGAGAAACAAAAAGATAAATTATTTAAATGAATACAAAGCATAAGAATGTGATAGGATTTAATTATCAATAAGTTGGTTTAAAAAATAAAAAGATTATAATGATAATACCTGACATAACATCAATCTATAAAATACTGGAAAAGCATGTTTTAGATTATGATGTGCCTGTTGTTGATTTGATAAAAATCCAGACTGGGGATGTTTTTAAGATTTTGATTGGCACTATTCTTTCTGCAAGGACAAAGGATGAGACAACTTCTTCTGCATGCAGAAGATTATTCTCAAAAGCAGGGAATATTGAAGAACTTGAAAAGCTGTCATTGAAAGATATTGAGAAGTTGATCTATCCAGTTGGATTCTATAAGAATAAAGCAAAATATCTGAAAAAACTGCCTGAAGTTTTGAAAGAAGAGTTTGATGGTAAGATTCCAGAGGCTGTGGAGCATCTTGTGAAACTGCCTGGGGTAGGAAGAAAGACAGCAAATCTTGTTGCAGCTATTGCATTCAATAAGCATGCTATATGTGTTGATACGCATGTCCATAGGATAATGAATAGATTGGGATATGTAAAGACAATTACTCCGTTGGAGACAGAGATGGCATTAAGAAAAAAGCTTCAAAAGAAATATTGGAGGACTATTAATACTCTGCTTGTAGCATTTGGACAGAACATATGCAGACCTATATCACCTCACTGCAGCGTATGCCCTATAATGCAGTATTGCAATAAGGTGGGTGTAAAGAGGAGCAGATAGTATAGACAGGCTTATCAGTATGGAAAAACTTATCAGAGATATAAAAAGACTGCAGGAGGATTCTGTAAGCAAAATTATCACCAAAAGGCTAAAGGAGTTTGAATCCTTTAAAGCAAGAAGCAATGGCGAATGGTTTTCTGAATTATGTTTCTGCATCCTGACAGCAAATTCAAAAGCAAAAACAGCTTTTGAGATTCAGAAGCAGTTGGGATGTGAGGGGTTTTGCAGTGCTGGCATTGAGGATATAAGGAGTTGTATTATCAGGTGCAAACATAGGTTTCATAATAATAAGACAAGGTTCATCATGGCTGCAAGAGGGCATATTGACATCAAGGCAAAGATAATGAAAATTGTCAATGATGATGGCATCATGGCTGCAAGAGAATGGCTGGTGAAGCATATAAAAGGCATTGGCTATAAAGAAGCATCTCATTTCCTGCGGAATGTTGGATATAAGGAAATTGCAATTCTTGACAGGCATATCATCAATCTTATGCTTGAATCAGGAGTGATTGATCAAAAGCCTAAAATATTGAATAGGAAGGCATATTTTGAGATTGAAAAAAAGTTTAAGTCTATTGCAGAAAAGATTGGGATGTCCTTAGCAGAGCTTGACTTGTATATGTGGTATATGAAAGCAGGCGAAGTTCTAAAATAGTTTATTACTACAAAATCGTAAATCTACAAAACCTTTATATAATTAGAGTGATTTAGATTGATATAATCTTAAGTTGATGCAAAAATGGCAATATATCAGTATTTAGTCTCAGGAAAACAAAGTCCAGAAAATCCTGTTGTGAAACAAGAAGTATATACAGGAAGAAAGCTCTATGAGCAGGAATTTAATGGCTGGATGTTTTATGTCTTAGCAGGCTTAGCAGGGAGAGATAAACTTATAGATAATCTTGTACAATTATCCTGCAGGCATAGCGATAACAAAATGAATAAAGATACACTTGTTAATATTGTTTCTAAGGTATTGCATAATACTATTAATGAAGTAAGAGAGCAATATATCAAAGAGCGAATTATCTCTAAAAATTCTGTCATTGCATATCAAGAGTCTGCCAAGCAGCTTAATGAACTTCTTGATAGTGTAAAGGCAGGTGATATCAGCACTACAGAGACATATAGATTAATATCTCAGTCTTATCATGAGTCTGAATGTATTTAGAAAAGTTTATATATGTTAATTCTACATTTAAGTGCATGTGGAATAAAAGAGGTCTAAATCAGATAGATTGGGTTATAAGCCTGGCTATTTTTATTTTATACATTAGTTGGTTTTTTCTTCTTATCAGACCTTATTATTTCCCTATTGAAGAAGACCCTGAAATAGAATTGCTTGAAGATGCATTTGTGGATGATATAATCTGGACAATCTACAAAACTCCGCTGGTTGTATTTTCAGATATCCATATTACATATGAACCTGTTGAAGTAAATTTCTCTCTTGAACTCGAAGAAAGCAGTTTTGCTTTTGCAGATAATAGATACTTTACACTTTTTGAAAATAACTTATATTTTCTTGCTGATCTTAAGAACAGCTCTAACCTGTTCTGGCTTGTCAATTCTGATGAGACCTATGAAAAACCAAATATCCACACAGACCTGTATGCAACAGATTATAGCGCCTCAGTGAGCAGCATGCGCGCAACATATCATGATGGTCTTTTGAAAAAGGCATATTATAAGGGGGATCTTGTGATTGATGAATTGGCACTT
>JAGLGH010000241.1 GCA_023144115.1 Nanobdellota archaeon
TATTCCAAAGAATCTTTATTATAATAATGGACTTTAAACAGATTGTCTTCAGATTTTTCTTCAGCTGCAAACACAGAAAGACATGGAGAGATTGCAACAAAATCTAAGTCTCCTGCAAGTAACGCATTTACAACCTGAGTTGCGCTCTCAAACTTTATCATCTCAGCATTTATTCCTTGTTCCTCAAAAAACCCTAGATCATCAGCTATAAAACTTGGCTGTCCATACACTAAAGGGGTGTATCCTATCTTTACTTTATTATTTACATTATTATCTTGGCTATTTGAGTTTGAGCAACCCACTAAAACAACCAATAACACAGTTACAATTATATAACCTAATTTATATTTCATTTTCATTGCCTCCATTTGTTTTATTGTTATTCAAAAAAGATGATAATACCTGATTACGGATATCAAAAAACTCGCTTGTTTTCATCTGGGAAATTTTTCTTGGTCTGGTTAGTTTTACATCAATTATTGACTTAATCTTTGCTGGTTTGTCTGAAAGAACTGCTATTTTATCTGCCAGTAGAATCGCTTCATCTATATCATGAGAGATAAAGACAGTTGTTTTCCTGGTTTTTTGCCAGATATCTAATAACTGCAAAGCCATTCTTTTTGAAGTCTTATAATCTAATGATGAAAATGGCTCGTCAAAAAGCATTACTTCAGGATTATATGCAAGTGCCCTGCATATAGAAGAAAGTTGTTTGAGTCCTCCAGATAACTGATAAATATATTTGTCTTTATGGGAAGTGAGATTTGCTAATTCAAGATATTTAAGTGCTTCATGATTTCTATCTTCTTTTGATTTCCCTTCCATATGCAATCCAAAAGCCACACTTTCTAAGACAGTTTGCCATGGAAATGTCGAATCATGAACATTTTGAAATACCATACTTATTCTGGCATTAGAAGGATCTTTGTTTCCAATATCTATATTTCCTGAAAAATCATTATCCAGCCCAGAGATTATGTTTAACAGACTTGTTTTTCCGCAGCCATTAGGCCCAAACAAGACTAAAAACTCACCTTGTTTAATATTAAGATCTATATTACTTAATACTTCAGTCTGTGGGTTCTCGTAAGATTTACTGATATTTCTTAGTTTTATTTCAGTCATTACATGAATAGAATAATAATTGTCTCTTAAACATAACCTCCCTCTAGGGAGGAGGCAATAGAAAGATTTAAATAATGCAGTATCTTTCTGGTTTATATGGACATTAAACTATTAGAACAAATAGGCTTAACAGAATCAGAGATAAAAGTATATTTTGCACTTATGAAATTAGGCTCTGCTTCGACAGGACCCATAATAGATAAGGCGAAGATTAACCACTCTAAAATATATTTGATTCTAAACAAACTCTTAGATAAAGGATTGGTTTCATTTATTATAAAAAACAAGGTAAAGCATTATCAGGCATCTGATCCTGATAATTTATTAAGATATCTAAAAGCAAAGAAAGAAAGCATTGCCCAGCAAGAAAAAGAATTAGAAAAACTCCTGCCAGAGTTGAGAATGCAGCAGCAGATGGCAAAAAATATGCAAACTGCCACAATTTACACTGGTTATGAAGGCATAAAAACTATTTTTAATTTAATATTATCTGAATTAAAAGCCAATGAAGAATATTATGTTTTTACAACTTATGAAGAAGCCAGTTCACAACAATTAAGAAGATTTCTTCTGAACTACCATCAAAAAAGGGCAGATAAAAAAATAAAAGTCAAACTTCTTACTATGAAACGATTCAAAAAATCTACAAAAGAAAAGTATCCGCAATATCCATTCTCAGAAAGACGATTTATTGATCTAAAGCTTCCAACTGGCTTATTTATATTCAAAGATTATGTAATGCATTTTATATGGAGTGATAATCCCACTTTTTTTGTGATTCAATCTGCACAAAATACAGAAAGATTTAAAGAATTCTTCTTAGAATTATGGAATCAGGCAATCCCTTAGATTATGTTACTAAAATAATCTTCTTTTCTCTATCAATCTCATCTTCAGGCTCATAATCATTATTAAACACAATTCTCTTTACAAGTCAGGTTTGATATATTTTAGCAAATTTTATATAATCAATTCAACTAATAATAATTATGGATGAAACATTTTCAGTCTGGATAATCCCCCCCAAAGAGATTAAGGAAGAATTCTCTCAAATAATAAATCAACTTAATCAGAAATATGCCCTATAGCTTGTTGCGAGGGATAGTATTTGGCATTTAACATAATAATATTACATTAACCCTCAGTTTTTTTTAATTTTTTGGTAAAATGGTGGGAATTGTAAAACTCATTGCTCCTATTAAGTGAGTACTCTCTCCAAAGATTTATATAATATATCAAATTCTTAAAT
>JAGLGH010000242.1 GCA_023144115.1 Nanobdellota archaeon
CTGTTCCAGCATATTCCATATCACCCCTATGGGATGTTACCTTAAAACCAGGGCCCCCAAGATCTTCTGCAAATGGCAATACCTTGATTCCAATTATTTCCCCCAATAATTGAGAGATATAGATCTCTTTTTTATCTTTTTCTCCTCGGGAAATATGAAATCTATCGCTAGTAAACCCCTTTTCATTGCAATAATGCTGCTTAATCTCTTCTGTTTTTTCTGGACCAAGCTTTGTTTCTAACTCACTAATATCAGTATCTTCCTCCCTAAATTCCCAAAAATGTCTCATATGGTCATTTATTGCAAATGGAAATATGACTGGCTCTTTGCCATTCTCTTTAATATAATCTGCGATTTTTTTAATCTTATCAGGCCAATCTTCAATCATCAAATCTCTCATCAGATGATATAGTGAGACTATATTCTCTCCTCGTTTATACATAGTGTTGTCTGTAAATACATGATTATAGTTTTTAGATAATTCATCAACCATAGTAGCGCGATTATCTTGAGTCATTTTCATGTATGTATCAGGATCAATAGTTTTTGTTTCAAGATTATTCTCCAGAGTCTTGCTGATTACTTCTAATAGAGGATTATTTCCCCTATATATCAATATTGCATTTTTTTTCATTTTGTTTCCTCATTTTTTAATTGAGTAAATTCACTCAACACTTCTGCCATAAAGCTCATTCAGCTTGTCATAAGCAGCCTGCCAGACCTCTTGATCTTTCTCTACCTTATCAAACCTAAGAACTGTCTCTAATCCATTTGTAGTATCATGTTTGACTTCAATTGCAGTAATGTTATGATGATGATCATCTGGATGAGATATGCCTGTGACATATAGATAAGGTATGCCTCTTTTGTTTAGTTCTTTTCCAATAGCCTGGCCTGGCAGTTCCTTGCCAGAGTAGCCAGGAAAGTTCAAATCTACAAGAGCTGCTGTCGGCTTGTATTCATCCAGCTTTTCCATAGTTATACTATAATCTCCTGTAGTTAATACATCCTCTATATAACCATATTTATCAAAAGCTGTTACTGCGCATATTGCATTTAGGAAGTTGTCCTCAACCACTAATATTTTTTCTTGTTTCATTTTTGTTTTTTCATCTTTCATTGGGATCAACCTCATTTGTATTTATGCATGCCTATTTCTTTTTTTCAAGACATGAAGTGATAGTTTTCTTAAACCACTCAGGTTCAACCTCAGAATTTGCCAGCTCGCTTAACCTGTTTTTTACTTCTAACTCTTCTGAACTGAGGACTTTCTGAACATATTTATCATCTAAAATAGGGGTTAGGTGATTATACTGATTCAACTCACTCACTCCAAACCTTGAAAATTGGTTTGCCTTGTTTAAGATTCTATGGATCAGTTCATTTATTCCCTCGACATGATTTGCTTTTTCAAAGCAGTTTTTTGCTACCACAACTATTTCAAATGATTCATAGAAAGAACGGTCCAAACTCCGAACTATAAATGGAGCATCATCATATCTTTCTAAAAGACGTTCTCCAATTTCAATCTGTCCTTCTGTATAACCAGCTTTTTCAAAACATTCTGCTGCTTTTTCTGCATCACGCACAAACAAAGCGCCGTCATTCAAGATCAAATAACCTTTATCTATTAAATCATCTTTAGGAGTTGTTCTCTTTTTCAGATTAAATTCAAATTCTGTTTCTATTTCAGATGATGCTGCTTTTACTTTTATTCCATTATCATCTACATCCAGGCTTATGATTTTATCATATGCTTTACTTGGGTCATCTTTAGCAGAATCAAATTTATC
>JAGLGH010000243.1 GCA_023144115.1 Nanobdellota archaeon
GACTCTCCAAAATGAGCATTATTGGATTCTATTTCTTCAAGTTCTTCTTTCATATGCTCATAAGCTTGTTCTGTGCTCTTAGTAAATCTACTGGTATCAAGATTATTATCTTTGATAAATCTTGATTTCTGAGGGATATCCCCAAAATAACCATTCTTGTAACTATCAAAATAATTGATTGCAGATTCATGAATCTTTTCTGTATCCAAAAATTCTTTTGCAAAATTAAAAGCACTCTTGGCATAATATGACTTTTCCTGAGCTTTTCTGGAAGCAGAGTCATAAATTGCCTCTTTTTGTTCTTCATTTAAGATGTCTTTATCAAGTTCAATCTTTCTTTTATTTAAGCTGTTTTTTAATTTCAAAACCGACTGATACAAGATTCCTTCTGTATCAGTTTTAATATGTCTTGATATCTCATCACTTTCAATGACTGCTTCAACAATGTTTTTAATAGCTGTATTTGACAAGTGATTTTTGTTATATTGTTCATCAGTTAATTTAACTAAATAATCAAACACATCTTTCCCTGATTTTATTTCTTCAGCAAATGCTTTCTCAAACATTGAATCAACTTCATCACCCATTGATAATACCGATTCCATTGCCATGAAAATATCATAGTGTCCTGATTTTAAACTCTCAAGATTACGGTTTTCTATTGAATCAAGGATATCTTGTTTATAATCATCTGATGGAATTTCGAATATATCAGCAAAAGTTTTAATATATCTAAGTCCTGAATATGCTCCATCTCCATCATAATTTGCATTGATTCTTTTTTTAATTTGATTTAAGACTTCATTTTTGATTGGTTGCTTTTCCATGCCAAAATGATTCACCATATCTTCAAGTGATTTAAGAAACTCCACTCTAAGATCACAGTGCCAGTCCAAATACTTAAAGATATAATTTTCTGCTTCTTTATCTACTACATCAGTCTTAAAGCCATGTTCCTGCAGAAAACTCTTATAATCCTCACTAAATCCTTGAAAATCCTTTTTTTTGACAACTTCTTCTGCGCCAGAATGAATCAAAGATTGGGTAAATGATTCATTTGTATATTCCACTGAATCAAGAATTGCTGCTTTATAACCTTCATAATGACTATCTGCTTCGAATACTTTATCTCTAATTATTTTCTGCATGCACTTTTGAACCCTAGTACCCTCTTTGCTAAGAGGAGATTTATTGAGAGCATCAGCTATCTTATCAAGAGGATAATTAAAATCAGCGCACCTGGTAACAATACGATCCATTATATTTCCACTAAAACTGGAAGTATTTTCATATATTAAACCAGATTTATCTAAGCTATTGATAATAAAATCTATATCTTCTGCGCCCCTTATATGCTCATATTTTGCTAAATCCCAGAGATAATTCTCTAAAACATCTTTTTCTAACATCTCAATTTTGTCTATTTTCTTATAGAAACTAATTTGATTCTCTTTTGAAAGACTTTTTATCAGATCAATCATTTCATCCCCCATTTCATTCCTGACTTGGGCTAACATTTCTTCTCTTTCTTCTTTTTCCTTTTTTTGAATATCTAATTCAGTAATAATAGTGTACTCAGGACCAAATTTTTCTTTAAGAATAGTCTTTGTTAATTCATGGTCAGCTTTGCCATATGAACCGCTTGTATTAGTGACTACTATCTCTTTATTCTCTTCATCATAATTAATAACTCCTCCACCTTGAACTCTTGTATTTGCTGATATTATATCTTCAAGACTCTCAAAGATATCCATATGATATGCTAAATCTTTTGAAATAACACTATATCCATCATTTTCTGCAAGCAGGATGTATTTGTTGTTTCCTTGTTCAACACTTACATGATTTTTCATTGTTTTGTTTTCCATTTTTGTTTCCTCCCCTTTTTAATCATAATCATTATTTATTACAATCTAGTGAATACAAACATTTATATAAAACTTCTTACCTACATCTTAATTAATTTGATATAAATTAGCTAATCTATATCAATAAGTTGCAAATTACCCTTAAAAATCACAATATATTAAAAGATGAAAACAATAGATAAAACAGACAAAAAAATAATCCTTGAGCTTTTCAAGGATGGCAGAATGCCAGTCAATAAGTTAGCCAAATCAATAGGAATATCAAAAGAGGTGGCATTATACAGAATAAAGAAGCTGCAAAAACAAGGAATAATAAAACAATTCATCCCAATTATTGACCTATCACCGACTGGCATCAATATGTACAGGATTCAATTAAAATTCAAAACAATCTCAAAAGAAGAGTTTGATAAGTTTAATGCTTATGTGAAACAAATACCTCAACTTAGCTGGATGGTCAATCTGCAAGGTCAATGGGATATTGTACTCCTGTTCTGGATAAGATCAGTCCAGGAATTCAAGAATATTTATGATGACATCATCCATAAATTTGGCAGTATGTTTGAAGAAAAATTGTTTACTATCGTGACTTCAATTGAACACTATCCACCTACATACCTTACAAAAGGAGAAAGAAAGCCGCTGGTTACACAGTATTTAGAGCCAGACCAAACTTTTTGTTTAGATAAAAACCAACTGCGCATTCTTGCAGAATTATATGATGATGCAAGGAAGCCGCTGCAAGAGATTGCAAAAAACATCAATGTTTCCATCTCAACAGTCATATATCACCTCAGAATACTCAAACAAAAGAGAATTATTGTTGGATTCAGGCCAATTTTAGGGATAGATAAACTTGGCTATGAACATTTCAAAGTAACAATACAGTTGAATGACCCATCACAAAAAAAGCTTATCAAAGAGAAGCTTGCAATAAACAATAACATAATATACATCACAGAATCAATAGGGAGATATGATCTTGAATTTGAAGCAGAGTATAATAAGATTAATGAATTGCTTGATTTTTTGGAAAATGTTAAAAAGGAGATTGGTATAAAGAATTTTGAGATAATATTCAAGAATGAAGAAATTGTCATCAATGAAATACCAGGATTTGAGGAATAATCATGTTCAGATCAAAAAAACCAAAAACAATTGCATTATTCAGCTATTCAGAAGCTTTAGTAAAAGCTTTAAGTAAATATATAAAAAACTTAGTACCTGATTTGAACATAATGAATTATTCAGGAACAGATCTAAAATTTGCAATAGAAGGCATGTTGAAAAATCCGCCAGATATTCTCCTCCTGGGTGTCCTGCTTAATGATAAAGAGATGGACTTAATTGGAAAAGGAAATATATCACCAGAGAAACTTGATTATGTTGCAAAGAAAATTGCGCCAGTGATATCTAAATTTAGAAAAATCAGTTCAAAGACAAAAATAATTGGATTTGATAATTCGGTATTTACTTCAATTTATTTAGAAAGCGGAGCAGACTATTTTATATCATGCAGGATTCTTGAGAGACAGTTCCTGAATACATTAATCAAGGTAATCAAAAAAGAAAGACTTTCTCCAGAAGACAAGAATATTGTCTATGAGAAAAAGGAATTCTATGATTCTGTAGTAGATATCTTTGATGAGCGTTCTAAGATTACAGCAGATACAGATAAAGAAATAAAATTCCTAACAAAAGAACTAAACAAATATGGGTGCAGGAAAGTTCTGGATGCAGGATGTGGCAATGGAAGATTATCCATCCCCTTAACTGAATCAGGTTTTCATATGTTTAATATAACTGGCATTGATGTATCACCAAAACTTATTAAACAAGCTATTGAAAAATCAAGATGGGTAGAGAATAAGCCTGAATTTATTAAAGCAGACCTGCTTAACCTGCCTTTTAAGAACAATTCTTTTGATGCAGTCATAATGATGTGGCATGTACTATGTGATATGAGAACAAGAAGAACAGAACTGATAAGGTCATTAAATAGTGTGCTGAAAAATAATGGCATCCTTATATTTGATTTTCCTGACAAGGCTAAGTATATTCAAATTGACAAGAAAGGAATATACAGGGATGAAGGCAGGGGATTTAAAAAATATATTGGCATAGTACCGCAAATTAATGAGATAATGAGCCTGCTCGAACATTTAGGATTTAAGAATATTAAATACGAACGTGTAAAATGGGGAATACATAAATTCGTAGTAACAGCAAGAAAAGAAGGCTTTTTCTGAATGTCATTTACTTTTTTGGTGTTATTTTTATCTTTGTCCTGCAAAAATTACTATTAGAACTACTATATTTTGATGCTTCCACATCTAAGTTGTCATAACAACCAGAACCATCTGTATCAACAATCTCCTCCTTGATGATGTTTTCCAATTGATTATATCTTGATCCAAATTTAACCAAGTTACTATTTGGCTCATAACGTTGAAGATTAGATATGGAAAAGGACTCTCCGGAAAGCGTTCCATCAACTGAAAAGAAAGTAAGATTACCATAATCCTCCACCCTAATGTCTACATTGTCAAATGAGTGCTTTTTTTGTTCTTGTTTCTGACTAATGTTATAACCAGCATTATAACCCAAGTGATAACCAGACATAGAAGCAATGCCTGCGAAAATCAGAACTGGCAAGGCATGGTTTATTGCGCTTTTAACATATTTTAAAACATTTGATGTCATTTTTAATTACCTCCTTTGTTATAACTAAGAAGTGAATGGATACATTTAAATACTACCTTCCACTAAGTGGCAAGTAATATGTATGAA
>JAGLGH010000244.1 GCA_023144115.1 Nanobdellota archaeon
TGTGCGAATTTTTCTCCTTTTTCTATCATTCCACTGCTTATGTCCATGCCCTTATTCACAACCTTTGAGCTTTCAAAAACATCTATCTCTTTTTCAGGCTTTAGAAACCATTGCGCAATATAGCTTTGCTGTATCTTTTTGATAAGCCAACAGTATATAGTATGCAATACGCTTTTTTTGTAAGTGACTGCAAGAGAATTACTGGCTTTATCAAGGATTCTATTAAAGAAACTATTTTTTAAGATTAACATTTTATTCCCTGCTAATTATTGTTCCTGTTATGATATAATTCTCATTATAGAAAGTGAATCCCTGACCGACCTTAAGCTCTTTATTGTGGAATAAAAAAGAACTGCCTTGCTTTTTCGCGATTATCTCAAATGCAGCAGTCACATCTTTCAATTCAGGATGCTCGCGCTCATAAACATTTCCAGTATCAGAAGTGATTATCATTTGAGATTGAACAACATCTTTTTCTTTTATCCTTGCAACTATCCTGCCTTTATTATTAACCTCGATATCTCCCTTGCTTATAACTTCTGCAAGCCATGGTTTTGTATTTTTAAATAGCACATTAAGTAAAATCTTTGATTCTTTGCCTGGAAACTGATCAAGACTTATTATTCTGGTATCCAGTTTTAGATTTGCTATTTTAATTTCAAGATTATGGTTGATTAGCATCTCATTATTCATGAAATATATCCTGTCATCTTCTCTTCTGACAGACAGGTTAAGGTATAATGTCAAATCCTTATTGGTGCCTGCAGGGATTGTATCTATTTCAAGCACTTCACCTATTTTTATTTGTGAAGAATCCAGTATCTGGCTTCCTACTGTGATTCTGCTTATGACTTCATAAGGCTGATTCTGCACCAGTACCTCTGCTGTTATATACTCTGGCTCTGGCTTGACTAAAACAAATTTAGCTCCTACAGCTATTATAAGAATCACAAATATAATTACCATCAGGTCAATGATGTTTATCTTTCCTAACAGCCTTCCCTTATCATCAATAAATGCCATATTAAGATTAGATTTTGATGGATGTTTATAAGGTTTTCTGAATTAGAAAATTTCACTGTAAAAAATAAACAATGGTTATTATAGCAAGCAGGGATTCTGCAGTATTGCATAAATTAGAGAATTCAAATTACTTGTTTCTTAATATTTTCATGATTGTTTTAAATACAATCTTCAGATCAAGAAGTAGAGACATATGCTTAATATAATACAGGTCTTTCTTAATTTTGCTTTTGGCTTCTAAGCTTCCTATGCCATCAATCTGTGCTAATCCAGTGAGGCCTGGCCTAATATACAGCCTCTGGTTCCATTCTTTTATCTGCCTGTTTAGTTCTTTAGAAAATACTGGTCTTTCTGGTCTTGGCCCAACAAAGCTCATATCTCCCTTCAGGATATTGAATAATTGCGGAATCTCATCTATATGGTTGCTTCTTAGAATACCTCCTATCCTTGTTATTCTTGGATCTTTTGTCTTATGTGTAATGATTTTTGGACCGCTTATCTTTTCAATATTATTTACCATTGTCCTGAATTTAATGATATTAAAAGTTTCTCCGAATCTCGCCTGCCTTTTTTGCTTATAAAATACAGAACCTTCAGTGTCTATTTTTATCAATAATGCAGTTAAGACCATGATTGGGGCGAGGAGAATAATAATCAATAATGATCCAAATATATCTATTGTTCTCTTCCAAAATTGATATAATGTGTTTGCAGGCTTTACTATTATATCAACAAATTGATCTTCTGTCGTATTCCCTGCCAGCACGTATTCATACAGGCTCGGCACCACTTTGAAATTCACATCAAGGTCTCTGCATTCAAGAATAATGTCTAGTATTTTATTGTTTTCTTCTGGTGGGAAAGCAAAGATTAAATTTGAAATCTTATATTGTTCAATAAGATCTCTTATATCTTTAAGTTTGCCAAGGATTGGCTTATTATCTATTGGTATTGAGATTTTATCATCGACAAATCCTATTATATTGAATTCAATGTTTTTTAGCTTTTCTACAATATCTGCACCCACAACTAATGCAGATGGTTTTTTAATGGATTTAGACCTTAACAGGTAATGAAAGATAGTCAGGAAAAAAATAGCTAAAAACCATGTTAAAACGATAATTGTCCTTGGCAACCTGAATGTCCAGTCAAAATAAGCAATTGCAGCTATTGCAAAAGTTGCGACTGTCACTACTTTAAATACTTTGAATAATATATCCATAAACTGCATACTTTTTTTGTCAAATAACCTATTGAAGTATAAGGTTGCAATGTAAACAACTGTTATAAACGCTGCAAAGAAAGGATATTTAAGCTTATAAGGGATTTCATAAGAGAATCTTAATAGTGATGCAAGAAAGAAAGCCATGTTTACTGCTATGATGTCAGCGGTTATTATTTTAAGCTTGTATCTGATGTTGTGAACCATTATTTAGGATTATTTTAAGCAAAGTTTAAAAACATTATTATTTTTCTATGTCCTACAAGTGATATAATATGAAAAAAGCATTAATCACAGGCATAACAGGTCAGGATGGCGCTTATTTGACTGAGTTCTTGTTAGCGAAGGGATATGAAGTTCATGGTATTATAAGAAGAAGCAGCTCTTTCAAGACTTGACGGATTGAACATTTATATTAAGTCCCATATCTTCAATAACTTCATTAATATTATCTTCTGAGTGACCTATCTTAAGGATCTTCGAAAAGTCATTTTCTTCAAATAATGTTTTGAGTTCTAATATTGTATAATTTAATGAAGGATATATATAAGCATTTTTTTGATTTTTTAAATATATTGAAGTAACTTTAAATTTTCCAAAATTTGGTGGTTCAATCACTAAAATGTTTTGATGAGGATATTTCTTGATAACTTTTGATACTGCATAATATTCATCAAAATTAGTATGCTTATAAGTCAATTTAAAATAATTGTTGGCAGTATTCAAATTAATAAAGAGCATATAAAAGAGAACAA
>JAGLGH010000245.1 GCA_023144115.1 Nanobdellota archaeon
GTCTAATAATTCTTACTCTAGCATTCCAACTATTTGTTTCCCAAACTCTTCTGCAGCCTGAGGTCCGTTTGCTGTCACAATCAACCCATCCACTACAACTGGCTTATCAACAAAAATAGCCTTACCTTCCTTAAGTATGCTGATAGACTCATCTGATTTCCAGACTGTTGCCTTTTTGCCTTTAAGAACTCCTGCTTTTGCAAATATTGCAGGAGCTATGCAGATAGCTGCAAGGATTTTCTTCTTTTTCTCAGCAGACCTCAAAAGCCTAAGTACATCCTCGCGTTCAGCAAGCGCCAGCGCACCAGGTCCGCCTATAAAGATAATCACGTCATAATCCTCTGGGTCAATATCTCTTATCAGAATACCAGGTTGCATTTCCATGCCAAGAGACCCTTTAGCCATATCAAGAGAGGTGCTTGCTATTATGCAGATTACACTATTATCCCTAAGAATCTGTAGAGGAATCCTAAGTTCCTCATCCCGGAAATCCCTATGAGCAATTATTAATACAGCTTTTTTCACTTTCTACCACCCTGTTTATCTGGCTACTTTATTTATACATTTGCCTTTCATACATGCCCTGACATTTGCAACAGTAACATCCATTATCCTTGTCAATGCTTCCTTACTATTAAAAGCATTATGAGGTGTTATTATGACATTGTCCATATGCATAAGCATATGGTTAGCAAGAACAGTCTTAAGGTTGCATGCTTTCATAAATTCAGGAGAAAGAAGCTCTTTCTCTTCCTTTATCGTGCATTCTTCTTCAATGACATCAATACCTGCTCCTGCCAGAATCCCTTCTTTAAGCGCATTGTATAATGCTTCTGTTTCTACCAGACCTCCTCTTGCAGTGTTTATGAGGTATGCTCCTTTTTTTATCTTTTGTATATTTTCTTTATTTATCATATGGTGCGTATGCTTATTATAAGGGGCATGCAAACTTATTATATCAGATTTTGCAAGCAGCTCATCAAATTCTACATACCTGAATCCCAGCTCTTTTGCTTTTCCCATGTCCTTATTTACATCAAAAACAATAACATCCATTTCAAATCCCCGGGCTATCTTTGCCACATGCTCTCCTATATCTCCGCAGCCTATGATCCCAATTGTTTTTCCCCTGATATCAAAGCCTCTCAAATTTTCAATTGTAAAATTACCTTTTCTTGTCCTGTCAACTGATTCAACAAGCTTCCTGGACAAAGTAAGAATCAAGGCAAATGTATGCTCTGCAACAGTATTTGCGCCATAAGTGGGAACATTACATACTGGTATCCCTTTGATTGCGCACTCATCGATGTCAATATGGTCAAAACCAGTTGACATTGTAGTGATAAGCTTAAGATTTGGAAGGTTGTCGAGAATCTCTTTGCTGACTTTTGAATATATGAATACTCCCAATGCATCACAATCCCTAATCTTTTTCACATTGGCTATGCTCAGCTTATCGCTGAATAACTTGAGTTCAATATCAGGGAGATCTGCTTTTATATGCTCCTTTTCCCAATCCTCTAATTCAAAAAATGCTATTCTGGATATTTGCTTCTGTGTCACACTAAATCACCTCTCAAATGATTTTAATAGCAGCACCAGACCTTTAAATACTTATCCTTTTCTCCAAAAATTATTTTTTCTTATGCAGAGATAGCAGTTATTTCTACTTCTCCTCTTCTGTTTCTTTCTCCTCTAATCTAGCATAATATCTCTTAGATACATATACTGTAGAAAGCACAAGCATGATAATCAGCAAAGTAAGGTATGATGCCCTAAGTGCCACAACATCCCAATCCATAGGCGCTAAAGGAAGTCTCTCGGGAACAATCTCTACTTTGAACATACCTCTTGGACCATATCTTTCCTTTCCATCTCCTGATTTATCATATAAAGTATATTCAAGAAAGAAAACATTTCCTGTAAATCCTGAAACAGGGATGTCTATCACAACCTCGATAGGAAATGTTCCAGCCTCTGTATTTGGAGGAACCTTAATTGAATTCAATTCTTTCAGATTTTTCACAATCTGCCAACCATTAGTGAACTCAAGCTCAAGCTCAAGCATAGTATCAGCAGGATTAGCAGGATATATGTAATAATAACCAATCTGTGTAGGAGAAAGATAAAGAGTATTATTTGTAAGTTCAAGTGGGATATATTCATTCTCCCTTGAAGCTATTGCAAAAACAAGAAGAAAACTCAATAGAAAGATTGCGCAGCCAATAGAAATTATCTTCAAACGAAAATATCCCCCATTTCTTCCCTTATCTAATATACTCCTTAACATAGAATATATTCCGAATAATTTACTTATTTAAAAGTTGAGTTTAAGAATTAAAGCA
>JAGLGH010000246.1 GCA_023144115.1 Nanobdellota archaeon
ATATAGTGAGTTGCTAAATGCCTACTCTGTCTCATCATCAGGTCCTTCACAATTTGGATCTTTCGGATAGATTATAATCTTATTCTTGGCACATCCATTCCAATCACATTTTTTGTCCCTGTCATTATCCTTCATGTCGCTGCACTGAGGAACTGAAGGCTCAGGTTCAGCACCGATCTTAACAGTCACCTCATCGTATGAATTCATATCTCCCACTGCTACAGCTTTAATGACAATCGTTTGACCATCATATGGCTGGGTATTCAGTTTGAACTTATAAGGTAATGCACTGTCTGAACCTTTATAAGCATCATTGACATAGAAGTCAATTAATCTTGTGTTAGGAGATGCGGCAACAGTTATTGTAAGGAACTTATCAGTAACAATAGCCTCATTCAAAGGAGACATAATATCAATGGTTGTAGGCGTAAGCTCGACGCAGGCACCATCCTTGCAGAAACTTGGACAGATTGTAATTTCACTGTAGCCAAGATTATTGAAACAATAGACTTCATAAAGGTTCTGTTCATCTATACAATAGTCTGCCTTAGGTTCGTCAAATGCCATGTAACCTGTGATGCTGCCAGCTACTCCATACACTTTTCCGTTATCACTATCAGAACAGCTAGGAGTTACGCAAGCACCACCCCTGCATAATTCAGGACAGGTATATACTTCTGAGTAACCAATGTCATACTGGCAATAGACTTCTCTAAGATTAAAATCATCTATACAGTAATCCTGTGTAATCCCATCACTTGATTGCCCAAAAATCTGACCATATACATCATATACTTTTCCAGTGTCAGTATCTTCACAGCCGTCCACCCTTATGCAATGATAGTTGTTATCAAACCCGCCTAAGTTTGGATCTGAATCATCGCAGTCTTTATAAGGACTGCATGCAGCAGGACAAGAGTTTGGTTTTGAATCAGATATCCCCCAATTGCAGTAACCATCATTATCATTATCATTGCAGGCGATTTGATATTGGATTGGATCAGGTTCATAATAAGGTTGCACTACGTATGCGTTAGAGGATCTATCAGTCTGTTCGACAATCATACGTACATATCCACTTTCACCCCAGCCAGTACCCCAACTGTTTTTAAGAATCCATATAGTCTGGCCTGATGCATCAGTTTCCCATCCAACTGCAGTGATGGCATGCCACCATGATCTAACACCAAAAGTAATCGGACCTTGTTCTACAATTGCCCGCTTTAATGATTCATCATCACTTGCAATCGAAACATAATTTGTGATTTTCCATGGCTTTTGATCTGCGCATTTATTACATATAGTATCAGATGCAACATAGGGCATGCAATCCTCAGTTACCAGTCCAGTGGACTTTAGTTCTGCTAGTGGCCATGAAACATAACCCCCATTTGCACAACTGCCTGGATGTCTGCATACAGAATCCTGTTCAGCAATATCAATATTTAATTGTTGATTATAATAAACATTTATGATGCCTTCTGTACTGCCTACTCCGCTAAAAGCCCAACAGCTGCCGCAGCTGCCCTGATTCTTGACAGGACTGACCCAATTTTGACTGTGCCTGTTTCTCCAATCCCATTGGCTAGGATAAGCACTTGCGCTTGCAGGCTCTTCACCTATAGTCTCCTCTACGCTGCCAGCATTGAATATCCCTCCTGTATAATACTCATATCCCTGGAGATTCGGGAGATTTATTGGATTGTTAAAAAGCTTTTTCTTTTCTTGGTATGAAAGTTTCGACACAGAAGTAATGCTTGGTATCCAAGTGAGGGATTGCTGCTTTAATTTATTTATCTTATAGGAATCCTGCTTATTCTTCAGTTTCTGGTTATAGGTCTTGACTTCAGATTTTGTATCTAATTTAATAGGATTATCTATATAATTTACAGATTTGATATCGACTGCTGCATCAATAACATCAATCTTGAGTATTGGGTTACTTATGCTATTCAGAGCGCATGTTTCTTCACAACCATTATTGATAACAATTGTGCTTTTGCCATGTAGCGAGGGGTATGATTCAAATATCAGAAATTCATTTTCACCATCCTCGAGGATGAACCTTACCAAACCAGTGTCTGTTCTGAAATTTATTTTTGCATCAACAGACAGACCATATGCAGAATCAATCTGTAAAGGCAGTACACTGTTATCTGAGACTATATTATTGATGTCAATTTTAACAGTTTTCCCTTTGAGTGCAAAATCAGGAAGCTCTTCCCCTATATTAGATACATCTGCCCCTGCTATACCCCATTGAGACGGGAAGATCAGGATGCTTGAGATTAGAATCACAAATGCAAAGATAAAACTTAATGAGTAATAATGGTTTTTCATTGTATCACCTAATTTTCAGTTTACTTAATTGATTTAAATAAGTTACGATTTCTAGTAGACCTAATAGAAAACATTATATATACATATCACCTCAATCATACTTATGAGACCCAGATATGCTCTTAAGCTTAGCCTAATTGCTATAATCCTTCTTAACTTAACAGTTATTTGCCATGCTGCAGAATTAGTATCCATTTATGAAGGATCAGCGCCTTATGGCATAAATTTTACAGGAGAAGGATACACATTCATGATTAGCGGCAATAGCAACATGGAGAATTTTATTGTGAATCTTCCAACTGGAAGCACAATTCCTTTTAAAGATGCTGGATGCTATACAAAAGATTATTTTATGGTATGTTATAATGGATCTAGAGAATTCGAGTGGGTAAATTTGACCCTTGACAAAGAATACTGGAACGCATCAATCAACATATCAAAATACGTAGAAGTAGAGAGAAAATTGGTAATTACAAAATCATATGACTATAAAGAGCCTGTCCTTATACAGGATCCTATATCAATAACAATAAAGCTTTACAATAATGCCTCAGCTCCTGCAAAAGGCATCATATTAAAAGATTCAATTCCTGCTGCATTGCATGTGACAGAAGCAGCAGGCTGTGAAGATTTTGGGACAAACATAAGATGGTTTGGAACTCTGAATTCAGGAGAAAGCCATTTCTGCACATATACTGTAGAAGCTACAACAGACACAGAATATGATATTGCTGCTGAAGTTGAATATATTATGGAGGATATTACCCAGACTCTAACATCAACATCAAAAAGTATCAATATAAGCATCCCCCTCTTAGAAGCATCATCATTCATCACAAACAATACACTCACCGTAGGCGAAATCATATTCTATTCTATCAATCTTACTAATGTTGATGAAGAAGTGGAACTGATGATAAACAAACTTAAAATAAATATTCCAGATAAGATAAAGATACTGAAATCAGGACCAAGATTAAAGGAAGAGAGATATGGTTTGACATTACGAGACAGCCTTGACAAGAACGAAAGCATTGATGCCTGGTTCCTTGGCGGGGTTATCAAGTCAGGCAATGATACAATCATAACAACAATTGATTATACTGTAAGAGGTGTCTTTACACAGATTACATTAGAAGATAACATATCCCTAGATTATAATAGTAACATCGAAGCCAATGTAAGCTTTGACAATATATCAATAAATATATCAGGCATTAACATTACAGATAATTTATCATTAGATTCTAACATCTCTGAAATTGACAATCTCTCTGGACAGAGCAATATCTCTGAGAATATCACTGCACCAGCTCCTATAATAACAAGAGCAACTCCTGAGAAAGAACCAATCCCTTACATCGTTGTAATCGGCATAGTCATTATTCTACTTATTATTGTAGGGATTATTATGGTAATCAAAAAACGAAAAAGAGAAGAATTCTACTGAAACTAATCTTTTTAAAAATGAACTCCTCCCCAACATAAATGTTGGGGTATCCTTTTGGGAAGAGTTCGACCAGAAATGTCCAGATCTCTAACCTTAAGGTTGGAGTATTGACATTTCTGAGTACAAAGAAAATCTGAATCCAGGTTTAGATTCAGCTTTAGTATCTACAGACTTTTCTTCTCTTCAGCCTCAGGGGATTTAGATTCTGCCTTAGGCTCTTCTTCAACTTTGGACTCAACTTTTACTTTTTGTTTCACTTTTGGCTCAGCTTTTATCTCTATCTTCTCTTTGGGCTTAACTTTTGCCTTCTCTTTCGGAGACTTTTTCTTAGTTTCCTCAGCCTCTATCTTCTTCATAACTGACTTTCTCTGCTTCCTTGGCCTTTCCTTCTGCTCTTTAGGCTTTTTATCCTTAAGCTCTATGTTCAGCTCTGATTCAAAAAGACTCTTGACTTCATCATGAGAACCTTTTTTTAATGAAAGCATTTTATCAGTTACCTCAAGATGAGCAACATTGCATTTCCTTCGCCTTGTCTGACCATCTATCTTAACATATACATCATCAATATTTTCTACTATGACACACATCAATCCAGCATCACGTCCTGCTGTCTTTACACATACTCTTCCTGCTTCTATCATTTTTCATTCCTCCCCTCTCGAGAATTAACAGGCATTGTCGCCAATACCTCATGAGAGAGATTATTCACTTCTGCTTCTTACAACTATCTCTTTGCGCATGCATTTGCTGCACAGCACACCGCCAAATGGCCTTTCAGGCCTTTTTGCAGTTTTTGGTATATTCTGCATCTTATATGGTCTTTCCCTTGGAACTCCTTTTAGCTCAACACCGCATCCACCGCACTTTGCTTTGGAAGGCTTCCTTTTCCTGTAATGAATTTTTGTTTCTGCTCCTGGAGTCTTTACAAAAACCCTTCTGAAGGTCCTTGATTTAAACATTCCTCTTACCATTTTTTTTCGTCCTCTGATTATTTTATTGAGGTTAATATTCCTTAACTCAGCACAAGATATAGGGAATAAAGAGGAGTTTATAAAGGTTACTGTTAAAAAATTTTCAAATGAAATTTTTTAGTAGAATACACACACAGAGATTTTATCTATTGGAATTTTAACAAGTAAGATATTTCTTACTAAACATCAAAAGAGACCCTAAAGAAACTGCAATAATGATGAAACCATTAAGCAGAACAAGATACTGGAAAGAATAAGCATCTACAATCATCCCGCTTATCAAGAAACTGAAGAGCGCGCCAATCTTTGCTATTGACAGATAACTTGTCACCACAAGCCCCTCCTTATGAACTTTTTCGCCTATATCTGACATCAAAGTCCAGGCAGAGACATTCCACATTGATCTCCCAATTCCCTGCACAAAAAGAAGAATAAGAAGTGGGATATAGCTATTTATCAGGAAAATCAGGCAGAATGTTATCCCTGTTATCAGAAGCCCAATCACAACTGATTTTGCATTGCCAATCCGATCTCCAATCCTGCCAAACTGTCCTTGCAACAGATGAGTGATTCCAAGAACAAACAATGCAATTCCTACATGTGTGTTTGAAAGACTCAAATTTTCAAGTATAAAAATCGGCAGGAATAATATCGTTGCAGGCAGCATTGCATGAGCGCATATTCCAAGCAACCCCATTACCCTCAAATCTTTGAATGAAAGAAATGTTTTGATATCAGCAAACAGATTAAAATCATTTTTCTTTATTTTATGATTCTTAAGATGCGTTCCTTTCAAAAGCCCAAGCAAAAGTACAGCCATTATAACAATTGATACAATAAATGGGAACTGGATAAAGAAATAGTCTGCAAGCAACCCTCCAATTAAAGGAGATGCAAGCTTGCCAAAACAGCCTATACTAAGGAATAGTCCACCAAGATACCCTCTATCTTTCTTTATTCCATCCTCCACTTTTGCAAGCATAATCAAAGGCAAGACGCTTACAGCAATTGCATCCAGAAATCTTGCGATGATTATGCACACAAGAAACTGATCATACATATACAGGCTATACGCCACAATTTCTGCAAATATTGCCATACATATTATGCTCTTCCTGCCAATTTTATCTGATAGATTACCAATTATCGGGACAAATATGATTATAGAAAATGGAAGTATAGCAAAAATCCAGCTTACCTGCGTATTCGTATAACCCATGCTTTTGATATAAGGTCCAAGTATTGGAGAGATAAGAAACAATGCAAATGTTAACATCATATTGATTTCTGTGTATTTCCTAAAATTATGGTTAAGCATATAATAATAAGAAAATCATAAGTTAATAAACTTTTCCAACAAAAGAATAACATGAACTCCTCCCCAACATAAATATTGGGGTATCCTTCAGAGAGGAGTTCGACCAGAAATGCCCATATCTCCAACCTTAAGGTTGGAGTATTGACATTTCTATGTATAAAAGTAATATCAGAAAAAGATATCTAATATATCTTCATAACCTTTCTCATCAAGCTGCTAAATACAATCGAGAATATGATATAAGCTCCAAGCCAGCCTGGTCGCCAGCCGAACAAGCTGAATCTTCCAAAAGGCTTGACTGGCGCATTGTTAAGATGAATTGTTTTTATCCCACCTTCCTTGATGGATTCTTCCACTGGGCTGTAATCCCTTTCAGTAGAAATAATAACTTCCTTAGTATAACTCCTATCATCCTTCCTGAATTCAAGCAGATACTCACCTGGATCGCCTTTAAGAATAAAAACAACAGAACCATCTTCGATTATTTTAAGCTGTTCGCCCACTACATACAACCCATCGCCTGTAAGCAACTCTATCTCGCCTGTTGTTCCTGCATCAAAATTAACAGTAGCTGTAAATTCTTGATTAGGAAGCAAAGGATAATATGCCATATGAGCATTAAGCCAACCAAATATCAATAAGATAGGCAGCATTGTAAAGAGAGTAGGCTTCATAGAATGCATCATATATTTCATATTTGTTTCCATAGCTTTCTTCTGAACTGCCATGGCTTTCTCAGGATGCGCCTTGAGTTCTTTCACCTCTTTCTGAAACTCTTTCATCTCAGATTTAAGACGCTTCATAAGATCCTGGTCTGTAACATATTTATATATGACTGTAATAACAACAGAAATCAAAAAAGATATAAGGGCAATTGCTAACAATGAATTCATTTTTAGCAATGGCGAAAATATTGGATCAAGTAATGCATCAAATACCATTTTATTCCATAAACTTCCTCATCATTGGATGCATATCCATCATGTGTTGCTTTGCAATCTCTTCGTATAGTTTATAGATAATCATCACGCTAAGCAAAATACCTGTTCCCTGAGATAATGCCCCTGTCAAATCCGCTGTTGCTGCAAGAAATCCTACAGCAATCGCGCCCATGATAGTCAAAGGCCAGATATACCTGTTCAACACCCTCTCAAGGATTCTTTCATCTTTTCTAAAACCAGGAATCTGCAACCCTGATGCCATAATCTGCTTTGCCTGGCTTTTAGCATCCATGCCAGCAGTCTGGACCCAGAAGATACTGAATATCACAGCTCCGACTATCATAAAAAGCATATAGACAATAGAATGCCCTATATCTGCTCCGGCAAGAGACCCCTTGATAAGCTTTCCGACAATATTTGGAGAATACAGCCATGCAACAAGACCTGTCGCAGGAGTATTGCCTACAAAAGTGCCTAATATAGGATGACCCCACCTCTCAAGAAGACTCGCCCACAATTGGACATTAGCCATCAACGCAGCAACAAGTATGACTGGAATATTTGAAGTATAGATAAAACTTAAAGGCCATCTTATTCCCTGGCCCCTCACCCTGCCAAAAGACAGGGGAATCTCAATCTTCATCGCTTGTGAATAGACTGATATTACAAAAACCAATGCAGTTGACAGTATTGCTGCTATATTAAGGAAAGCTGTCTGAGGATCGCCTGCAGCAAGCGACTGGAACAATGCAGGTATAGCTCCTGCAGCTATTGATGGATTAGTAGGTGAAGGCAATGG
>JAGLGH010000247.1 GCA_023144115.1 Nanobdellota archaeon
TGTTGCATTAGCTGATTTAATAAGAGACGAATCAAAAGAAGCAATAAGCAGCTTGAAATCTATGGGAATTAAGTGTATGATGCTAACTGGAGATAATAAACAAGTTGCTCAATGGGTAGCAGGAGAACTTGGTCTTGATGATTTCTTTGCAGAAGTCCTACCACAAGAAAAGTCCAACACTATCAAGAAAGTTCAGGCCAAGGGATTAAATGTAGCAATGGTTGGTGATGGAGTAAATGACGCTCCTGCTTTAACCCAGGCTGATGTTGGAATTGCTATAGGTGCAGGAACAGATGTTGCAATAGAATCAGCAGACATTATTTTAGTAAGAAATGACCCCAGAGATGTTCTTTTGATAATTAGTCTTGCAAAAGCAACTTATGGAAAAATGAAGCAAAATCTTCTATGGGCCACAGGATATAATATCTTGGCAATCCCTCTGGCTGCAGGAATTCTCTATAAATATGATATTCTTTTAAGTCCTGCAATGGGTGCTGTTTTAATGTCTTTAAGTACAGTAATTGTAGCGATTAATGCCAGATTTTTGTCAATTAAGAAATAGTTTTATAAAAGTGTGCCCCATAGTGATTGAAACTAACATTTGAAATTCCCTTGTATATTGTTTTTTGTTCATTTTGATGCACCTATTGTTTTACTTGTATTTTATTCGTTGTCTTAGTTATTCGTTGTCTTAGTGTATCATTTTAAGAACGCACTCCATCAATTGAGGAAACCAGTTCTTTACTCTACTGACCAAGAGCCGAAGGCTCGAAGGAGTTTTTTAGAGGCGTTGTTACTTTTTCATATCTTCAAAAGAAGTTCTTATTTTAGAAGTATCATAAATGATTGTCAATTCTTCAATCTTACCATCTTCAGCAAATCGAAAAACATCAACACATGCGAAAGAAGTCGGCGTTCCATCTTTCAAAATCCAATCATAATGAAAATGCCCTGCGGCAATTTGAGGTTTATTATGACTCACAAAAATATTCATTAAGGTAATTTTGGATTTTGAAGTATCTTTAAATAAATCTTGATAAAACTTTTTGGCTTTTATTTCACCATACAAAGGGGAATGAACTATAGCATCTGGGGAAAACAGTTTTATTATATTCTCATAACTGCCAACTTCTAAACCTTTAAGATATTCTTTAATTGTTTTTTCGATTTGCATAATATGACCCTAATTTAAACATTATATAAAAGTATCGATGAGCCTGCAGATTTTACTATAGATAAAAATCTGGATGGGGGTGAGAAAAAACTCCCTATTATTCTGTCAAAAGAAGAATTACACAAATGACTATAACGACAAAGAACCTATCATCTCCTTAATTTCTTAGCTTTATTCTATTTATTCTATATGGCCATCTTCAATCTAACCAGCATGCTCAAACCCAAAAACTTTTAAACCTCAATCTATTCGTTCAAGTCAGAATAAAGAAGTAATTATTAGAATCATGGCAGAAGAAGAAATATATGAGTACCAGCTGAAGATACCTAAAGAGCGGATTGCTGTGCTTATAGGCAAGGATGGGGATATAAAGAAAAGGCTTGAAGAGGCAACAAAGGTCAAGGTAGATGTAGATTCAAAAGAAGGTGAAGTTACAGTATCTGGATCTGATGCATTAAGCCTTCTTACAGCAAGGGAGATTATTCATGCTATTGCAAGAGGATTCAATCCAGAGACTGCAATGCTCTTGTTGAAAGTTGATTGCGGATTAGAGATATTATCTCTCCATGACTATGCTAAGACAAGCAATGATGCATTAAGGCTTAAGGGTCGCGTTATAGGAAAAGAAGGCAAAGCCCGCAGAGTGATAGAGACAATAACAGATTGTCATATTTCTGTATATGGCAAGACTATTGCAATCCTTGGCGAAAGCGAAAAACTTGCTGTTGCAAGGAGAGCAGTTGACTCGCTCCTGAAAGGCAGTCCTCACTCAAGAGTCTATAAGTGGTTGGAACGCCAGAAACGCCAAATGGATAGCATGGAATTATATCCTGGCGAGATTGCTACAGAAGATATAGATGATGATTCATAAATGATTGCTTTCTAAAGAGGTGATTAACAGATGACTGAACAAACTACGTTGACTAACGAGTCTGAGTCTCAAATACAGGATAAGCCAAAACAGGAAACTAAAGCCCATGAACTAGCCAAGAAACAGAGAGAGATTAGTGTAAGCGAATTCTTTGAGAAGAACAGGCACCTTCTTGGATTTGACAATAAGCGTAAGTCTCTCATGACAACAATAAAAGAGGCTGTGGATAATGCTCTTGATGCATGTGAAGAAGCAGGTGTATTGCCTGAACTGATTGTTGAAGTAATAGACATGGGCAATGACAGATTTAGAGTTATTGTGGAAGATAATGGTCCTGGCATTGTCAGGGAACAGATCCCTAAAATATTCGCAAAGCTATTGTACGGAAGTAAATTTCATTCTATGAAGCAATCCAGAGGTCAGCAAGGCAT
>JAGLGH010000248.1 GCA_023144115.1 Nanobdellota archaeon
TTGCAGAAACAGTCAACGCCCCTGAAATAAAGCCTATCGAAGATGAAGCTTATGAATTTATTACAAGTTATCTTGATTCAAAATACCCCAAAAATAAAACAGAAGAAGAGATAATATCAGAGTTAACAGAACTCGTAGATAATAAATATATTAACTATGAAAATTTGAATCAGATTTTAAAAGAAAATAAATGTATGTCATCTGAAGAACTCAAAGAATGTTCATTGATTGAAATTGATGATTATAATATTCTCCATAAGTTCAAAAATGGGGGATGGAGTAATATTTATTTAATAAGAGATCACGGTGAAACTGAAGATGATTTTATTAAAATTTTGAAATTACCTTCAAAAAATTTAGATAATGATAATGTTAATAAAATAATTGAGAAATATGGCTCTATTGATAAAGCTCTTAATGAAATTACTAAAGAAGAAAAAAGAATAAACAGCAAAACTATTTCAAGGTCTAGAGATGACTTTAAGAATTATCAATATAGACCTTTACCACAATTTTTAGGCAGCCAAATAATGAAATTAAGTGATAAAGAATCACTTGGTTTAATATATGAATATATTGAAGGAAAAACATTTGAACATTATTTCACTCAAGAACGACCAGAAGAAGAAATAATTGAAGTTTTTGCTAAAACCGCATATTCATTAAATTATATTCATACAAAAGGATTTACACATAATGATATTAAGAAAGATAATGTAATTGTCGCTAGAAATGGATTAGTATTTCTTTTGGACTTAGCATTTTCAAAATTTAAAGAATCTCAAAGTACTATCAAGGGAGTAAGGGAATATACTGCTCCAGAAAGGATTCTTGGCGGAGAATCTCCTAGCAAAAAATCAGATCAATATAGTTTTGGGGTGTTACTTTATGAATCTTTGACTGGACAAAAACCCATCAGTTATCAGGATACGCTGGGAGACAAAACTAAATTCGCTGAGGGTGTTTATGAAGGAAAATTAAGAGCTAAGAGTCTCCAGGATATAAAACCAGAGATAAATTCCCATTTAGCAAGCATCATTATGAAATGCCTAGAATATAATCCTAAAAACAGATATGATTCTATGCAACAGGTTGAAGATGAATTAGTTGCTTTGAAAAACAAGATTTAGAGATAAATGCCAAAATAAGGACCAGTCATATCATATACTCTTCTAATAATATTTGCAAGATGGTGGATTACAACAGAATCTAAGTGTTTTGTTTGCTTCAAAATATCATAAAAATCCTGATATAGATATTGGTCTTTTAGCGTAGTAATATTCTTTATTATCTTATTCTCTTTTTTATAAAAACCATCAAAATAGAGTCTTAATAATTGATTTGTATTCTTAAAATAATCTAATGTTTTCTTTGATGATTGAATTTGTGCATATTTGGATGAATAACGATAAATATATTTATATTCATTAGCAATCTTTTCCAAACTCCAAAGAATAAGATAAGCAAATGAACTGGAGTCTAGATTCTTTTTTGTCTTATTAGCTAATCTTTTACAGAAATTCGTAAATTTCGTTATATTATCTTTCATTTGTCTAATTTCTTCATAATTCTTTAGTTCTTTATCTTGTATATCTTTTAGGCATATTTCTCCCATGGTTAAAGTCATAAAGAATGATTTCTTTAACATAGACTCAAATTCTGTTTCTAGCCCTGGCGCAACATTTTTAATTATACAATAGCCTTGACCTTGTTCAACTATCTCATATCCTAATAATCCATCAACAACTTTTTGGATTGTCACAATTATGTTTGGTTCTTCAAATTTTAAATTAATTACATCATACCCTTTCTTATATGAATTGCTAATAATACTCCTGATATATGAAGTTGTTCCATGATCAATAACAAATTCACCTTCATTTAATCTTAAATCCTTTTCAGTTGAGATGGTTAATGAACCCCCTTCCTCTTCAATCTCCAATTCATCTCCTCGCTTTATGTCAAACTTTTTTGCCCATTTTGAAGGCAGACTTATCGTCAGTGTTGCTGAGCCGTGCCGTACTACTTTTCGTTTCATAAAATAGTGTAATTTATCACAGATATATAAACCTTTCTAAAATATATATACATACACATAAATATACACAAAGTGTTAACAAAGTATATATAGCAAGCTAGAACTAAGTATACTTATTTCCGAATAAAGCGAAAATAATTAAGTGAGGCACAAAAAATGGTTAAAAACAAAGATATGGAAATCATCTCAAGATTAAGAAACAATGCTAGGGAATCTTTGACAAAAATGTCAAGGAAAACAGGGATGCCTGTATCAACACTATTTGACAAATTAAAAGGTTTTGAGAATGGTTTGATAGTAAAGCACACCTGCCTAATAGATTTTAATAAGATTGGCTACAATACTCGAGCAAAAATCATACTTAAGGTTGCTAAGGAAAATAAAAAAGAGTGTGGAGAATATCTGAATAAATGTCCAAATATTAATTCATTGTTCAAAATTAATAGTGGCTATGATTATTTGATTGAAGCAGTATTTACTAATATAAAAGAGATTGAAGAATTCATAGAAGCATTGGAAGAAAGATTTGAGATTATAGAAAAGCAAACATTTTACATAATTGAAGAGATGAAAAGAGAAAACTTTTTATCTAATAATAGTCAAAATTTTGCATTCACAGGATTAAGATAAAATTTTTGCAAAGTTTTATATATATTTCCTTAGATTTATAATCTCATCAAAATGGCTCTAATCCTCTTCATCTTCGCTCTAATAATCTCTTTCTATTTGCTTGCAAGAGTATGCGATGAATATTTCATTGGATCATTAGATAAAATCTCGAAAAAGCTTAAGCTGTCATCTGATGCTGCTGGAGCTACATTAATGGCAATAGGTTCAAGCGCGCCTGAGTTGTTTGTTGCAATTCTTGCTTTGCTTAAGCCTGGGGATCATGCAGCAATAGGCATAGGCACGATTGTTGGATCAGCTCTCTTTAATATTCTGGTAATTGTAGGTGCTGCTGCAATTGTTCGAAAAGCTGTGTTATCATGGCAGCCAGTAATTAGAGATACATTATTTTATTCGATTTCTATAATAATCCTCTTATTGGTTTTTAGAGATGGACAGATAGTCTTACACGAAGCTATGATATTTTTAATAATTTACATAATCTATATTATCGCAGTCATAAACTGGAAAAAACTATTCCCATATAAAAATAATGATATAATCCATAAAGTAGAAAAGAAGATAAAAGAGAGTAAAGACAGCAGATGGAAAAAGTTTACCAGGCCACTGGATATTATTTTGGATAAAATATTCCCATCTTCCAAGCATTATTATTCTGTATTTGTTATATCTATTGCAGTTATTGCAGGTCTTAGTTGGATATTAGTTGAAAGTGCAATTGGCATATCTCATATCCTTGGCATTCCAGAAGTAATCATTGCTTTGACAATCCTTGCTGCTGGCACTTCTATTCCTGACTTAATCTCATCAGTAATTGTTGCAAAGCAAGGCAGAGGGGGCATGGCAATAAGCAATGCAATAGGTTCTAATATATTTGATATTCTAATATGCCTTGGTGTGCCCTGGGTTTTGATATTATCCCTCTCAAAATCTACTATCTCTGTGAGCACTGCAAATATCTTTAGTTCAGTAATACTTCTTTTTGCTACTGTTTTTGTGATATTTTTCCTATTACTCATCAGCAGATGGAAAATCGGCAAAAAAGCAGGTTATTTACTGATTGGATTGTATGTTGCGTATGTGCTTTGGGCAATTAGCATAGTATAATATCTATTGCAAAACTTTTTTATTATAATAAGGAGTAATCTTATACTCTTCGTAATACCCGTCTTTTATTTTTCTTCTCTTTTTGCTTCCTTTGAATAAGCCTTTTACCTGATTTATATTATCATCAACTTGCTCATCCTGACCTAACAGAGTTCCTGCAATTGAGAATACTGCTGCAAAAGGCAGGGTAATCAAGCCAGCAGCTATGCCTCCTACATCAGGCATTTGTTTTTCTTCATAAACAGGACTTACATAATCTATTCGAGTATAAGTATATTGTTTAAATACATTGAGATACTTGTTTTTTATGCTCTTATCTTCTTTTTGAAG
>JAGLGH010000249.1 GCA_023144115.1 Nanobdellota archaeon
CGTAAAGCAATCAATTCACTTTCTCTTTTTTGCTTAAATTCTAAAATATCATTAAGAGGTACATCTGCTTCAGGCACAGATAGACACTTTCGTAATTCAAATTCTATCCCTGTTTCAGGAATAGTGTTTGTATAAAATTGAGTATCCGATAATTGAGCTAAACTCCATTTCCCTTTTTCTGCGGCTTCATTTTCTTTAAACGCTTGTTCCTGTGCTGTAATAAATACAGCAGGATCACCTCGCGAGACATTAAATACTGCATGTGTTCTTTTCAAAATCTTGCACTTTTGAAGAAAACGAAGATCATCAGATAGCTCTACAAAAATATTATTATTGCTAGGATAATCAATTTCATCCCAATAAAGCAAATATTTCCTAATATCCCGATCATCAGGACTGCCTCCACACATCACCCCTCCTTCAGGAAGAACTTTAAATGGGGGTGATATAACAATTCCTTTTTTTACCATAAGCGGCCTCGATTTTATCAACTATGACAATAAACCTCAACACTGCTGCTCAAAGCACCAGAAGAGCAATAATGGCGGACAGAGAGGGATTCGAACCCTCGATAAGCTTGCGCCTATACTAGTTTTCGAGACTAGCGCCTTCAACCACTCGGCCACCTGTCCATCTGTCCATCTCGTTAGTTTCTTAAGCATGTATCTCTGTATCATCAAGAAGGTACATCACCAAGCTGATAAGCATCAAAAACTTTGCTCCTTCGTTGAAATCTTCGTCCTTCCTCCTTGCAAAGCATTATTAGGAACAACTAAATACTAACTAAGCGTGGTTTAACATATTGCAGAAGTGTTGTTCGTCCGGCAATAAGTTTAACTGTTACAGAAAAAATATTTCCAGCACTGTCCTCCATCTCAAAAGGAGTATTTATAATGAAAGGCACGGGTTGTTGCTGACATCCATTAACTGCAATATTATCGGCATAGATATACGTTCTGTCCGAGGTATCAAGAATAGGATTTAGTCTTCCTTTGAGGCCAGGAATATAACCAGTACCTTGTATAACAACAGAACCTATATTTTCAATATCCGAAAGTTGAACCTCCAAATTTTTCGTTGGATCAAGCTGTTCATAAACGGTTGCGGGATAATCTGTATGAGCAACCATGACACTATACATACGTCGCGTTTTAACCGAAAGAACCGCCAACCCTTCTCTATTGGTAATGGCATCCAATGTCGTATTATTATCGGCTAAAGCAACCACCGCTGCCCCTTCGATTGGCTGACCCGAGTAATTTTTTACACGCACGAGTAATTCCATTGGTTCAATACGAAGCGGTGTCTCGATTGTTGAGGTATTCCGTCTCAATGTCTCTGAAGGCACGGTAATGCCTGCCTTGACAAGTTTTTTGAGAATAATATCAACCAAGCCTTGCGGAGTACGGTCAATCAATGAGATATAACCAATGGTTGGAAGAACGCCGGGGATCTTAGTATTATCAAAGCGGGCAGGGAGAATGTACTCTTTCGCTTCTTGGAAAGCACACGCTTGAGCTGCCTGACGTTCGTGGTTTGGCCAGAGTTTTTTTGAATAGGCTTTAGAGATAAACATAACCGTAAAATGGGCTTTATTTTGATATACGTCGCTTAAATATTCATAAAGGTTTTTTCCCCAAAAAGTGGCTTCTTCAAATTCATCATAAAATACTTTCACGCCTTTATCTCGCAATAGCTTTGCTACATCATATACATAGACTCGCTCTTCTCCCGCGAAAGATAAAGCTATGTCGTATTCTTTCTGTGTACGTTCGGACAATTTCAATGTTCCCGTTTGAGATGTCATTCTACTTTGTGAATATTCTTTTGTGTATGAATCATAATGCTCATACGGATACAGGCATTGATTCAAACTTTTTCTGCTAACGAATATAGGTTGGTTTTGTACGGATTCAATGGAACATGATTCAGTAGTTTTGCCCGTACATTTCATTACAGTTCGTAAATGGCAGAGGTGTTTGGGTAAAAATTCTACTTTCCCGTCGGGTAGGACAAACGGGTGTAATTGTCCATTATCAATCCATCTTGATACTTTGTCTAATATTTCTTCTACGATTTCTTGTCTTTTCGCTTTTACAAGATCAGGCTCTTTATTGCCTTTAATGGTATATTTTGGCGTTGGTATATTCTGCCATTCATTTTTAGGCCATATATCCGGATAGTAATAACTGCCGCATTCTTCAAGGGCATCCATTATCCAGACATTTTTTGGATTGTCCTTTTTTTCTCGAATTGCTTTCATTTAACCTTCGCATTTCTTCGAATCCTCAAAGCCCTTGCGGACTGTGATGACTGGTGCAATCTAGCAGATGTCCATGATTCC
>JAGLGH010000025.1 GCA_023144115.1 Nanobdellota archaeon
TCATTCATGAATATATTTGCAAGCTGATCATAAGTTTTGCCGCGTTTCTGGGCATAGCTGAAATATGTATCAACTGCCTTATTGATATCAATATTAAGTTTGGACAGAGCTTTGTTTATCAGTATAATCTTATCGCGATAGCTGATGACTCTTACTTTCCTGTCATATACAAGGTCATTATGCTGCCTAAGAATTTTCTCGCAGAATGAATTGAATGTTTCAACCACTACATTGTCAAGATTTCCTGTCTTTGTTATCCTTTGTATCATTTCCTGTCTTGCTTTTCTTGTAAATGTTATTGCGAGTATTTTCCCTGGATCTGCAGAGCGATACTTTACAAGGAATTCCACTCTTTTTGTCAGCACTGTTGTCTTGCCAGAACCTGCTCCTGCTATGCATAATATATGCTTTTTGCTGCTGAGGATTGACTTTTTCTGTTCATCATTGAATCTTGACAAGGCATCTCCAAATGCTTCAAACATCTTTTTGTCTTGTTCTGTTATTTCAGTCTTTGTTTCTTTGAAGTTAAATGATAGTTTTCTTTTGTATAATGAGGGGTTTTCGATTTCAGCTTTGCCTTTTGTGCTAAGTTCCATGACTTTCCAGAATTTGTTACTGCTTAAAGAAACCTGTTTTATCATATCATTGAGTATGAGATTGTCTATCATGCTACCTATTTCTTCTTTATCATAAGCAAGGCTTCCGAAAGTATCCAGAAGATGCAGCTTGTTCCTGATTATTGATTCATGGCTGTTTTTGCCTTGCAGAAATTCAATCAACAGCTTTTTTCCTACGCCAAAGGGGATTTCTTCTAATGCTTTCAATATAAACAGATAATCCATTTGATTGCTGTCATCCATAGGAAAAAGGAGAGGGGGATGATTTAAGAATGTTGTGATTTGATTTGTGATTATTTTCGGATTTATTGATTTTAGATTGAAGACATAAAGGATTGAGGATAATACTCAAAAATATGAAATTAAGAGGTATTAACCCCCTCCTGGGGATTACTATTTAAAAGGGGTCAATTCCATAACATTTATAAATCCTTGTGATTTTTTTTGTTGTAAGGATGGAATCCCTGAGGGAAGATAAAAAATGTACAGAAAGTATAAACTGGAAAATAAACTTGAAAGAAGAATTATAGACGAGATTGATACTTGGAAAATTTCATTCAGAGATCAGAAAGATCCTAAAAAAGCAAAAAGTTTATTGTACGGAATAGGAATAGAGGCAGCTAAAAGAATTTATACAAAGGCTGAAATGGTTCAAAAAATAGAGTTTTCTGACAATCTAGATTTTTCTAAATTTTCCCTCAAAGAAGCAACAAGGGAATTCATTAGAGGATATCTCCTCTTACAACTTAAAACAAATAACCATATTCCTGAGAAAGCAGCAGATGCAAGCGGCATGACCTTTGATGGCTTTAAATATCATATGAAAATATCAGAAATTAGGATAAGAGAAATTAAAAAATCTTTTTATAAAACAAATAATACATTTAGTCCTGTTGAGGTTGTTGAGCTGGTAATAAATTCTTATTATGGTTGCTTTAGAGACAGCCTTCATACTCTTGTTGCATATAATACACAATTGATCGCAGATACACAATTGATTGCAAGCAGGATATCTGATGTTGTAGGGGATATTATTCAGGATTCTAACCCTAATTCTGAATCTGGTTTATATTTCAAAGATGATTATAAAAAATTAAATTTTAATGATGCTAAAAACGAGTTTAAAAAGGATTATCTGATACACCTGATAAATAAACATTATTGTAATGATTTAAGGCCAGTGGCAGAAGCAATTGGGGTAAATTATAGATTGGCAGGAGTAACCTTAAACAGAGAAGGGATAAAGTTTAAGGATATACTTAGTGAGCAAGTATAAAACAGATATCTTTCTATAATTTTTATCAACTATGCCAATATTCTTTCTTTGCTAAATTTCTTTATACTCAGAAATGTCAATACTCCAACCTTAAGGTTGGAGATATGGACATTTC
>JAGLGH010000250.1 GCA_023144115.1 Nanobdellota archaeon
AAAACGCATCTAAAAAATTTCAAAAAACTAATATAAACCTTATTGCGCTTACAAATATTGATACTTTGATTGATGTGGGAGTTGAAAAAGGATACATATCAGTGCCTGAATTCTCAGAGATTATGAAATATAGAAACAATGAAGAAGAATGGCATAAGAGAAGAGGATTCTGCTACAAAAGTTGATGATGTTATTTAATTATGTATGGGTCTTGTGTTTTTAATCCTGCTATAGCATTCCTGAGCTTTTCTTTGCTTTCTGCATATAGGGTAAAGAGTATTTCTCCTTTTTTTACTTTATGCTTTTTGTGTTTGAATAAGTAGATCCCTGCTTCCTTATCCTTTGGCGCGCCTGCAACCCTTGCGATTCGTGAGATTATCCTATTGTCTATCTGCGCTACTCTGCCAGCTTTTGAAGCTTTGTGCTTATAAGTATATCTGCCTAATTTTATATCTTCAGGCTTAATATTATTTTTTCCGCCTTGTTTTTTTATTATCTCCTTCATCTTTTTATAAGCTGCTCCTGATTCCAATATTCCAAGCGCAGATTTGTAACCAAATCCTGGTTTTGATTTTCCTGCAAGCTCCAGCATATATCCTGCCATAAGAACTGATTTTTGCTTTAGATCCTGAGGCTGATTTTGATCCCCTTTTAAAATCCAAAGCACATCTCTTGCTTCAAGGGCAGGACCTATTCCATTGCCTATAGGCTGGCTGCCATCGGTAATTATGACCTTGATATGCTTCTTAAGAGCCTGACCAATCTGTTCAAATCTTTCTTTAAGATTAAGTGCTTCTTCCCTTGATTCAATCTTTGCCCCCTTGCCAATAGGAATGTCTATAAGTATATGTGTGCTAGATACAGAATGCTTTTTTGCCATGATGCTTGCAAGCAACTGGCTTTCGGCATCTATTGCCAAAGGTCTTTCCACTTTAATTATCTTGTCATCTGAAGGCGCAAGATTAAGAGCTCCACCCCATACCATACATCCATTTATCTCTTCGATAAGGGATTTCATCTTTTTTATAGGAATTGATACATTTGTCAGCACTTCCATGGTGTCTGCTGTTCCTGCAGGGCTTGTGATAGACCTTGAGCTTGTTTTTGGAATCTTTAGTCCTGCAGCAGCGATTATAGGCACCAGAATCATTGTAGTCCTGTTCCCTGCTACCCCTCCTATACAATGCTTGTCCATCACTGGATAATCATTGATTTTGAGCATATCTCCGCATTCAGCCATAGCTTTTGTAAGCAGCACAGTCTCTTTTAGAGTTACCACATTTGTGTAGCATGCTGAAACAAAATAAGTTAATTCAACATCATTAAGCTTATTGTGGACTATATCCCAAACAATCTGGTCAATCTCATTCTTATTCAATGTCTTTCCATCAAGCTTTTTTTTAATGAACTGCACAGATAGCGGCTTGCGCGCAAGTCTCATATGCACGGTCTCTTTAGATTTAGCTTTCAGTGAGTGCATTACCTCTTCAAAAAGACCAATTATTCCTGGTGGAACTGCTTTCTCGCTTTCTCCAATATCAATGAGCGCAGTTTCAGAATATCTTCCTTTAGTCAGCTTAACCCTGTCCATAGCATGAAGGTCATATTTGGCAGCATCACTCTTGTTTATCAAGACTATAAGTGTGCCTCCTGTTGCAATATCCATATCTTTGATTTTAAATTTCATTTTCTTCCTTTTTTTGTGTTATTCTTCTTTTTAGTTGAGATCGTTTCTGTCTTAGATTCATTCTTTTCATGGGGTATATTCTTATACATGCAAAGCAGAGTGACCATCATACAGAGGATTATAGGGCCAATCAATAATCCTACAAACCCAAATATCTGTACCCCACCAACAATGCCTAATAGCACAAGGACAGGATGAATATTTGCCCTGGTGCTGACAATCTTTGGTCTTACAAAATTATCTATTGTAGAAACAATGAGCGAGCCATAGAGAAAAAGCCCAATGCCTTTCCATATTTCAATATTGTTATCTCCTATGAAACCGTTTAGGATAAGGAGTAATGATGCTGGCACCCATATAATAGCAGTCCCTGCCATAGGAATCAGGCCAGCAATACCCATAAGTATCCCCCAGAAAAGCGCAGATGGTATTCCAACTATAAAAAATCCAATGCCTCCAAGCACACCCTGCATAATTGCAATAAAAAAATATCCATAAATCATGGCAGATAATACCCTTTTCATCCGCCTGAGCAGCAACTTGGAACTGGAATGATTAATCGGCAAGAGGTCTCTGATCCATTTTACAAGTCTTGGACCATCCTTGAGCAGATAAAATACTGTAAAAAGCATGATAAAGAATTCAAGCACTCTTTTAGGTATAGCAAAAATAAAATTTGTCGCCTGATCGATAAAAGATGATGATACACCCTTCAATGCATCATCAAGATAATATTTTGTTTTAGGATCTGCCATAACCTCCTGCAGTGGGCTTATGATAGAACATAGAACATTTCCATCTTCCTGGCACTGGCTGCCTAATATTCCGCCTGTAACAATAATCTTTCTTGACATGGTATAGACTACCTGTGTCTGCATAATCAATGAATTCAATAGAAATATTAGTGGCACTGCTATTATAATGAGGATGAGAACTGAAACTATCAGGGCAGACCATGTCTGAGATTTGATAAAGTGCTGAATTTTTTTATAAAGTGGGTATGAAACATAAGCTACTATGGCTGAGAGAACTATAGGGATAAGAACTGGCTTTAGCACAAGATAGGCAAGGTAAAATATGCCTAGGAAAAATATGGTTGGAATGTATCTTGAATAAGCCAGATTGATTGCAAATCACCTCTTTTAGAGATTATGATTAAGGGAGTATTTAAATATTTCTTTTCTTACAGGTTTTTTACTAAATTTCCTTTTATTGATTTCAACAAATCAAAAACAATTACTACTGACAAAGATATTAAAAAAGCTATCAGGAAATTGAATAAACTGATTGGAGCAGTTTCAAATATCTTATTTAAAGGTGTATAGACTATAGCCAATGTTGCTATGATGGAAATAATAGAAGCATAAATTAAATATTTGTTCACAAAGGGTGAACGATTTAATACTCCTTTTCTAAAAGACCTGAAGTTGAAAGCATTTGCTATTTCAAAAAATATCAAAGTTACCAATGCTGTAGTTCTTGCTATCATAATATCCTGTTTAAGAACATTCAGGGTAAAATAAAATACACCTAAAGTTAAAATGCCCATTATAGTTCCAGCAATTACAAGTAAAATTGTCAGATTCCTATTTAAAATACTGGATTCTCTTCTTGGTTTTGTTCTCATTATATCAGGAGAGGAAGGATTAAAACCTAAGGATATTGCAGGTAAATTATCTGTAACAAGATTCATAAATAAAATCTGCAATGCAAGTAATGGTAAAGGCAAGCCAATCAATATTCCAAAGAATATAATAAATAATTCAGCATAATTACAAGAAAGCTGATATGTAATAAATTTCTGGATATTATTAAAAATAGTTCTTCCTTCTCTAACAGCAGAAACAATGGTCGCAAAATTATCATCTTTTAGAGTTAAATCAGCTACTTCTCTTGTAACATCTGTTCCATTTTTACCCATTGCCACACCAATGTGGGCTTCTTTTAATGCAGGAGCATCATTTACACCATCGCCAGTCATTGTAACAATCTCACCATTTTGTTTTAGTGCTTTTACAATTCTTAACTTGTGTTCTGGTCTAACTCTCGCAAATATTGTAACTTTATTTACATTCTTTGAAAGTTCATCCTCTGTTAATTTATCTATTTCTTCTCCAGTAAGAATGCCTTTTTTCTTAAGCCCTATCTCTCTTGCTATTTCAATAGCAGTTTCTTTGTTGTCTCCTGTAATCATTTTGATGCTTATTCCTGCATCACTGCATGTTTTTATGGCTTCTTTAACTTCTTCTCTTGGAGGATCTTCTATAGCTACTAAACCTAAAAAGACTAAGTCATTTTCAGAATAATTTCTCTTTAAAGAAGGTGTTTCTTTATAGGCAAGGGCAAGAACCCTGAATTTTCTCAATGTGAATTTTTTATTAAAATCTAAGACTTTTTCTTTCTCTTTTTTATTCAATTTAATAATTTTATCTCCTTTCTGCATAAACCTGCATTTATCAACCAAAATTTCTGGAGCTCCTTTTGAATAAATATAATTTTTCTGATTCTCTTTGCATAAAACAGACATTATTTTTCTTTCAGAACTGAATGGTATCTCTTCTTCTCTTATAAATTGCATATCTTCTCTGAAAATTCCAGCTTTTGCAGACATTATTAGTAAAGATGCTTCTGTTGGTGTGCCTCTAATGTTATATTCTTTGTCTGTACCTTTTCTTTCAATTTTCGCATCATTGCATAAGATAGCGGTTTTTAGAAGCAATTTCAAAGTGGTATTTTTTTGCATATCTATTTTTTTATTATTATATAAGCAATCACCTTCTGCTTCATATCCTGCACCTGTAATATCAAATAGTTTATCATCAGCAAATATCTCTTTTATAGTCATTTCTCCCATGGTAATTGTTCCTGTTTTGTCAGTGCAGATGACTGTGGTTTCACCCAGAGTTTCAATTATTGACATTCTGTTTACTATTGCATCTTTCTTTGCCATCCTATAAGCGCCAGAAGCAAGAGTTGAAATAAGAACAAGAGGAAATCCTTCAGGAAATGCAGAGACAGACAGGGCAATAACCACAATGAGGACATCTATGAAAAGATCATAAGAAAAAGGCACACTTCTTATTAGCATGATGCCACCAGTTAAGATAGAAACTGTTACTGCAATAAATACTAAATGTTTTGCTATATTATTCACCTTTTTCTGCAAAGGCAGTTCTTTTTCTGCTTTAGAAACCATTCCAGCTATTTTGCCAAATTCTGTATTCATACCTGTATGCAAGACTTTAGCTATACATTTGCCATTAACAACATGTGTTCCCATGAAGATCAGGTTTTCTTTTTTGTAATCTTTCTCGTTTCTTGCTACAAGCTTTTTGATTTCCTGAGACTCGCCTGTTAAGACAGATTCATTAACCCGTAATTCTTTTTCTTCTAAAATAAGACAATCTGCTGAAATTTTTTCGCCTGTTCTTAAAATTACAATATCTCCTGGCACAATCTCATGTGAAGGGATTTCAGTTTCTTTGCCATCTCTTATAACAATAGAAATAGACAGAATCATTTGTTTCAAAGCTTTAATTGCTTTTTCTGCCTTGTATTCCTGAAAAAATCCAGCCAAGGTAACAACAATTATGACTCCAAAAATAGCATACCCTGTTATAGATTTACCAACAAAGAAGCATAATATTGCGGCAACAAGTAATAGATATATAATAAAATTTTTCTTTAGCTGCCTTAAAAGAATCTGAAATGGAGAAGTATGAATCAGTTCCTTTATCTCATTTGGTCCATATTCTTTCAGTTTTTTGTCAGCTTCCTTTTGGCTTAAACCTTTTAAATTCTTCATTATCTCATTAATCTTAATACTTGTTTATTAATTTTTGTATTGCAAAATAGAAATTTGTTGGACATAAATCTTTAATATATATACATTAGATCTTTAAATATTTTTAATAAGATAGACGCCGAGGCTGGGACTTTCATAGGAAATCTGCGAAGATATTCCTTTTTGAACCCAGATGTCCAAGGACAGTGGTTAGCCCGATTATTTATCTTTCGAGACCACCGCAATACCGGATTATGCGACCTCGGCTTATGAGTCTCTAATTCATATTAAGGTTATAAATATTGTGATTTCAAAAACTTTTGTATAAGCCAAAGGCTCTTGCAAAGTTCCATTAAATAGTAATATATTTAAAGCATGAGTATAATCTATAAATTATTTAATTAGCTATAAATTAGTTAATATTTTAGAGGATATTTTATGGATGATTTCAAACTAGAAGAGAAGTATAAGATACAGTCTGTTGTGGATTTGTTCCAGAAATATTTTCCTTTTGAAATAAATGGCAAGAGTCTTGAGACATTAATCTTTCAGGGGGGCATGGCTATTGATATATCAGTTATTGATTTGGCAATGGCCAGCGGAAGGGCTGGGTGCGCTGGAACTATTGCAGCAACAGGAACAAGATATAGAAAAAAGATTAAACAACTTGATTTAAGTAAGCTTGATTTTATTGTAGGGATAAATAATCTTGTTAAAGGTTCAGATTATGAAAAAAACTATGAACTTGGCAGGAATATAGGTGCTGATTATATTGCTTCAGGAGCAGGCATGTCAAAAGAAGTATTAAGAAGGATTAAAGGGCAGGCAAAGTATTTAAATGATTCTTATCATTATTGGACAATTCCGATTGTATCAGCTGTTGACCAGTTGCATGGGCATATTAAGAGAAATGGTACTTATATTGTGCTTGAGACCATGGATGCAGGGGGTCATAATGGTCATGGTGTAGGGTTTGAATCTACGCTTGAGCAATATAAGAACGCAGAGATTGATAAAAAAGGCATGAAGATTATTTTAGGGGGGGGTATAAGGACACCTATTGATTTTGTACGTGCGCTTGATGCTGGCTTTGATGCTGTGCAGATTGGAACATCATTCCTGCTGGCTGAAGAAGCAAATACAGATGACTTTTTCAAGAATTTAATCATAAATGCGAAACCAGGAGATGTAGGCAATGTTGCAAGCCCTGCTGGCTTTGCAGGCAAGGGTTTTCGCAATGAAGGAGTCATGAAAAGGTGTTTGAAAGGGATTGATTCTCCAAAAAGGGATTGCATAGGTTCTTTAAAATATGGATGCATAACTAACTGTAATCATATATTGGATTCTGCAAAGCTTGCAGGCATAGAAAATCCTGGGGATTATTGTCTTGGAAGAGCCTTGTATCAAGCGCAAAGCATTGCTAAAAATGAATATGAGTCTGGGGGATTGTATTTTTGTGGCGCAAGACCTGAGAATTTGTTTATAATTAATCATCTTAAAGCAGAAGGCAGAAAATCCTTTCCTGCAAGGATAATTGTAGGCAAATTTCTTGAAGGTGTTTTTGATTCAGTACTTGATCAATATGGATTAGAGGATAAGCATAGGCTCTTCCTGGAACAGAGATTTAAAACCTACCAAATAAATAAACCTGAAAAACTTTCTGGCAAAATATTCAGGGATTATAGCTAAAAGATTATAAGGAATTTATTATGTCCAATAAAATAGGGTATAAATTGTTTATTGTGATAAAATTTATCAAGTAAACTGAACACTTTTAAAGTATTTCAGTAACTTTTTAGAAAATGGCAACAAACCCGAAACAAACAATAGAAACTCTTCTAGCTCAAGCAGATGTTCAGATTGATGGAAACAGGGCATGGGATATTCAGGTACATAATCCTAAATTATATTCAAGAGTTTTAGCTGGCGGTTCGCTTGCATTGGGAGAATCCTATATGGAGGGATGGTGGGACTGCAAAGCACTTGATGAATTTTTCAATAGGATTCTGAGTGTAGAGGTAGATAAGAAAATAATAAGGCAAAGGCATCTGATGTTTAATCTATTCAAAGCAAAAATAACAAACCTGCAGAAGAAGGCAAAAGCTTATGAGATAGGAAAAAAACATTATGACCTAGGCAATGATCTTTATAAGAATATGTTAGATAAGAGGATGGTATATAGTTGCGGTTATTGGAATAATGCAAAAACACTTGATCAGGCACAAGAAGCAAAATTAGAACTTATATGCAAGAAAGTTGGATTAAAGCCTGGAATGGATGTTTTGGATATTGGCTGCGGCTGGGGAAGCTTTGCAAGATATGCTGCAGAGAAATATAAGGTCAATGTCGTCGGGGTAACAGTTTCAAAAGAGCAGGTAGCTCTTGGAACAGAACTCTGCAAAGACTTTCCAGTTGATATAAAGCTGCAGGATTATAGAACTTTAGACCAAAAGTTTGACAGGATAATCTCCATAGGCATGTTTGAGCATGTAGGTTATAAAAATTTTAGGACTTATATGAAAATTGTGCACAAGTGTCTCAAACCAGAAGGATTATTTTTGTTGCATACAATTGGAGGCAACAAATCTGTAATTATAAATGACCTATGGATTAATGAATATATTTTTCCAAATGGCATGCTTCCTTCGGCAGAACAAATCATAAAATCAGCTGAAGGATTGTTTGTGTTAGAAGATTGGCATAATTTCGGCGCAGACTATGACAAGACCCTTATGGCCTGGCATGATAATTTCAAGAGGAATTGGGATAAGATAAAACATAATTATGATGAAAGATTTAACAGGATGTGGACATATTATCTCAAGTGTTGTGCAGGCAGCTTTAGATCAAGAAAGAATCAACTCTGGCAGATTGTGTTTTCAAAAAACGGGGTTAAAGGCGGTTATCAAAGTGTGCGCTGATTAAGAAATTTTAGGAATAAATTTATTAAATAAACAAAAATCTTTTAAAGTATATTAGTAATTCCTTTAACAAATGGCAACAAATGCAAAACAGACAATGGCAGGACTTCTTGCTCAAGCAGATATTCAGATAGATGGCAACAGGGCATGGGATGTTCAGGTACATAATTCTAAATTATATTCAAGAGTTCTAGCTGGTGGTTCGCTTGCATTGGGAGAATCCTATATGGAGGGATGGTGGGACTGCAAAGCGCTTGATGAATTTTTTAATAGGATTCTGAAAGTAGCGATGGATAAAAAGGTAAAAGGATTAAACAATCTGATATTTGCTATATTTAAAGCAAAAATAACAAACCTGCAAAAGAAGGCAAGAGCTTATGAGATAGGAAAAAAGCATTATGACATAGGCAATGACCTATATAAGAATATGCTTGATAAGAGGATGGTGTATAGTTGCGGCTATTGGAATGATGCAAAAACACTAGATCAGGCACAAGAAGCAAAGTTAGATCTTATATGCAAAAAAGTTGGACTGAAGCCTGGAATGGATGTTTTGGATATTGGCTGCGGCTGGGGAAGTTTTGCGAAATATGCTGCAGAGAAATATAAGGTCAATGTCGTCGGAATAACAGTCTCAAAAGAGCAGGTAGCTCTTGGAACAAAACTCTGTAAAGGATTTCCAGTTGATATAAGATTACAGGATTATAGAACTTTAGATCAGAAATTTGACAGGATAATCTCTATAGGCATGTTTGAGCATGTAGGTTATAAAAATTTTAGGACTTATATGAAAATTGTGCACAAGTGTCTCAAACCAGAAGGATTATTTTTGTTGCATACAATTGGAGGCAACAAATCTGTAATTATGAATGATCCCTGGATTAATAAATATATCTTTCCAAATGGTATGCTTCCTTCGGCAAAGCAAATCACAAAATCAGCTGAAGGATTGTTTGTGTTAGAAGACTGGCATAATTTCGGCGCAGACTATGACAAGACTCTTATGGTTTGGCATGATAATTTTAAGAAGAACTGGGATAAGATAAAACATAATTATGATAAAAGGTTTTACAGGATGTGGATATATTATCTCTTGTGCTGCGCAGGCAGCTTTAGATCAAGAAAGAA
>JAGLGH010000251.1 GCA_023144115.1 Nanobdellota archaeon
TTTTTAGAAGGCTCTGCGTCCCCGAATGGGGCTTCCCCCCGCGACGAGCAGGATAAGGGAAAGGATTAAGTTTTGACTGATGATGCTGGTGCTCCTTGAATAGCAGACTTGTTATTTACTTTAATTCCAAATATTTAAATATCCTATAAAAATCTTTCAAATCATGCTAACAATATTCAAAGCCATTGTACTTGGACTGGTTCAGAGCATAACAGAATGGCTGCCAATCAGCAGTTCAGGTCACCTGGTATTATTTCAAAAATTATTCAGGCTGGAAGAACAGGTAGCCTATGATTTATTACTTCATATTGCAACCCTTATTGTAGTAATAGTATTCTTCAGAAAAGACATAGGGAATATTATCCAATCATTATGGAGATTTTTTCCAGAATATAAAAAACATAAACAAAAAGTACCATCAACCAGCCTTGCAAATGTTTTTGTTGCTGATATACACAGAAAAATGGCTTTATTTATCATAATTGGAAGCATCCCTATTGCGATTTTGGGATTATTTCTAAGGGATTTTATCAGCAGTATGTTTGAGAATCTGCTAATGGTTGCAATTGCCTTTTTTTTAACAGGATTTATACTTTGGATGAGTCAGTTCAGATTATATAAATTCAGTTCTAAAAACACAAAAGATATGAAACAGGCAGAATTTAAAGATGCTTTATTTATTGGAATTTTTCAGGCTCTGGCGGTCTTTCCAGGAATTTCAAGGTCAGGATCAACTATTGCTGGAGGAATTATGACAGGTCTAGACAGAAACCTTGCAGCAAGATTCTCATTTCTGCTTTTTATTCCGGCAATTCTTGGAGCAACCCTGCTTGAATCAAAGAAATTAATTTTTGCAAGGGAAGAACTAGCTGCTGTGATTATTGGTTTTATTGTTACAATGATTGCAAGTTACTTTATGATTAAGACTCTTATTACATTAGTGAAAAAACGAAGATTTCATTATTTTTCTTATTATTGCTGGTTTATCGGAACTATCAGCATGATAATTTATTTCATCTATTGAATAATTCTAAAACAATTTATGCTCTTAAAGAGATGAAAATCTTCTTATAGTATTATCAGAACCTGACAAAATTCAGCTTTGGAACAATCTTCCTTGCTTTTTCTATCTTCTTAACAAAGTCTTCCATGAATTTAGTCATGCGCTCGCAGGCATCTATTTTGTCCTGACCGCAAAGAAGGATTCCTTTCTTGCATTGTGTATAGACTTTGTCAAGATCTGCATCATCTTCGAGGATGTGCTGATGATATAGCTCAAATATCATGCAGTTCTCAGGAATACCTCCTAGCTTTTTCTGCTCATCTACAGTATCTCTGCCCCCGGTTAATGCCCTCTTGATTTTCTTTGAAACTGATTTAACATCTTCAGGAAGTTCAATGCAGCTCTCTGGCTTTGACTTTGACATCTTGATAGAGCCGTCAAGAGATGGAGTGAATTTGTGATAGATTGAGCTGATAGGGAATAATTTCTTGTCTTTTACTCTCCTGATGACATCCCTTGCAAGCCTGATATGAGGGTCCTGATCAATGCCTACAGGAATTATACCTGGCATCCTTTCCTCAAGTTGAGGATATACCATATCGCCAACCTGCGTGACTGCGCTCAAGATTCTTCCAGGGTCAGCACTGCCATAAATTCCCTTAAACTCATTCAGTGTTATCTTTTTTGCAAATTCATAAGCAAGATGGACAACATCCTTATTCTCTGACTGGAAATAGAAGATTGTTTTCTTTGGATCAAGCCCCAGCGCAATATATGCAGGGATATGGAAATCGAGCGCTCTCTGTTTTGCCTGCTCCAAAGTGACCCCTCTTGATGCCATTGCTTCAAGGTCTGCCACAAGTATATATGCCTTAGCCCCATGCTTCTGGAAATATGATATCTGTTCGACGACAAGCTTTGATCCGAAATGCAGCTTATCTCCTGTAGGCATAATTCCTGAGAGAACATAAAATGGCTTCTTGTTTTTTATGCAATCTGCTATTATCTTCAGGCCCCTGCCTGCAAATACTTCTCCCCTGCGCATTATCCGGTTTGGTTCTGGAAATATGGAGGGATCAAATACCTCAAGCCCAAAATCACGAATAACCTTTGCATAATCTTCAACAAGCTCTGAGCCATAAACATCAATAGTTTTTGCCATTTTAATCAAAATGTTCTTTGAATGTTTATAAAATTTTGGGTATAGATAGAAAAAAATATGGCAATTACTCAAAAGCAAGTTGAGGATACAGAAGAAGGAATATAATTCTAATTCATAAAGTTGAATAGTGCAAATACCCTTAATAACACTCCTAGTAAGTAGTTGCAAATGGAACCATTTAAATACTGCTATCAAAACTCTATAACCTATGGGAAACTTATACAGATTAATTCAATCAGCATATAATACAGCAAAAGAACATACAGATGGGTACCCAATAGACAGTATCCAATTAGGTCAGTCTGTAGGTTATTTAATAAATAATAAAAAAAGACTGGAAGTAATTGCAGAGTTTGATGAAATATCGCAGGCTTTGCAAGGAATTAGTATAAGGTTAACTGAGAACAGTGCTAATGGAACTTTTATAGAAGAAGAACTAAAATCTTTTGCAAATTTTATAGGAAATCCATCTTATTTAGCACTTCTAGGTTTTAATTATAAAGATTCTATTTTAGATCCTACATTTGATTTAAATATTAGTTATAAGAATTTTATTAGTATAGCTAAATTTAAATCAAAAGATCATGAAATGAAAGAAGGGATAGATTATGATGAATTAGGAAAAATGTTTGGAATTAATTTGAAAAAAAGAGATGAAAATTTGACTTCAAGAAGCTTTAAGAGGATTGATAGTTCAAAAATTCCAGAGGTTTATGAGTGGACTGCCTTAAAAGATTTTTCACAATTGTTATTCTTATCAGCAGAATATAAAAAATCAAAAGATAAGAAGAACATATTTATTTATACTAAATTTGACCATTATACTGGTTCATTGACAAATAAATTTAAATTAGAAGATAGAATAGATTATTCAGACGGAAAAAACAGAGCAATAACTCCAGAGCAAGCTGATATCATAGAAACAAAAATAGGAGAGTACAGAGGAACTGATCTATCTCAAATGCCATTTTATATGAAGAGATTTAATGTATTTGTAAATAAACCTGACCTGCCTAGTCTTAAATCCTGAATGAGAAAAGCAGGATGAATTGGATATTTCATTTTTAATTTAACTCAACAGATAAGAAGAGAACAGAATTAAAAACAGTGTATAAAGAATTGCCAGTGAGAGATTATAGCAATGTTAAATAAAGACCCTATAACTTTCTTAATCAAAAATAAAGAAATTGCTGATTCTTTTAGAGGATATTTTAATGTAATGTGGGAAATTGCAAAGATATAGAATATTAAGAGAATATCAAGGTAATCTTGAACAGAGGCATAGAGTGAAAGATACTCCTCATTAATAGTTACAAATGGCAAAATTTAAATACCAGCAAATAAACCTAATTTTATATGAGGACATTATATGAATTAATTCAATCAGCGCATATGGTCGCAAAAGAATATGCAATTGGAAAATCAATAAAGATGATTCAATTGCACAATCCAAAGGAGTATGAGGAAGAGAATGAAAAAACACTGAGGATTACTGCTGAGTTTGATGAAATATCACAAGATTTAGAAGGAATTAGCGCAAAGCTAATTGATGCCCATGCTGATGAAAATTTTAGAGAAAAAGAACTAAAATCCCTTGCAGATTTTGCAGGCAATCCAGAATATCTGGAATTTAGTGGTTTAAAACCTAAAAATTTGGCAATATCTCGCGCAACTTGTTTAAGGGATTTGATTCCAGAGAATTCATTAAGTTTAAATATTGCCAAGTTCAATCTTTTTATGATAACTCAATTTGAATTACAGAGAGAGGAAAACGAAAAATATATCGAACTTAAATCAACAATAAATAATCAATATGAAATTGTAAATTATGAGGAATTTGGAAAAATATTTAGAATTGATTTGAAAGGTAAAGATTCAGCCAGGAATTTCCAATTACCTAAAGAGATAGAGATTTCAAAAATCGTAGAAGCTTATGAGTGGACTGTTAGAAAGGGTTTGCTACCATCTTTTTCATTATTCGGAAATGAAAAAGGAAAAGATAAGAAAACATTACATATTTCCAGAACCATTATGCCTGATGATTCATTGAAAAACACATTTGAATTAGAATATAGCATTGATAATTCATATGGAAAAAATAGGGCAATAATCCAGGAGCAAGTTGAGGTTATAGAAGCAAAAATAAATGGATACAGGGGAACTGATTTATCTCAAATGCCATTTAATGTGGAGAAGTTTGATGTATTTGGAGTGAAATATGAGTTACCCAGCCTTAAAGGAGAAAGGAGAAAAGCAGGAGTGATGAGATGTTTTTGTGCTGATTTAATTCAACAGATAAGGGGGAAATCCAAAATAAAAAGAGTATATAAAGAACTTCCAATTAGAGATTATGGATTACTTCCTGAAAATTAGAGCAAAGTTCACTAAAGCCAAAACTACTTTATTTTATTATATCCATATCGATTGTGCTTTTTCTGCTAACATTTTTATACCCCCTCTCATTCTTACCTATCATGGTATTGCAAAGAGTTCAAAAGATTCTTGCTCATGCAGGAGTTGCATCAAGAAGAAAATGCGAAGATCTTATTGAAGATGGCAGAGTGAGTGTCAACAACAAAACAATCACAATAGGTGATAAAGCTGACCCTGATAA
>JAGLGH010000252.1 GCA_023144115.1 Nanobdellota archaeon
GTGCTTAACAAGCCAAGATGCTATGTAACTACAGCGTATGATCCTGCTGGAAGAAAAACTGTGCTGGATCTTATAGATGTCAAAGAAAGGATATTTCCTGTAGGCAGGCTTGACCTTTATAGTGCAGGTGTTCTGATTCTGACAAATGATGGCGATTTTGCAAACAAGGTCATGCATCCAAGATATGAGAAGACAAAGACTTACGATGCTGTGCTTGACAGCCCCTTTACAAATGATGATCTTGCAAGGCTTAAAAAAGGAATAATGATTGATGGAAGAAAAGTTGTGCCTGATAGTGTATTTGTGAGCAAGAATGACAAGAAATATGTAACACTTTCAATCCATGAAGGCAGGCATAAGATTGTGAAAAGGCTGTTGAAAGAACTTGGATATTATGTAACCAGACTTAAAAGAACAAGCATAGGAAAGATAACACTAAAGAATCTTCCTTCAGGAGAGTGGAGGGAGTTGAGTAAGGGAGAGATTGAGTCGTTTATTGGATAATTTTTTGGCAAAATATATATACAACCTAATCCTAAAAGTAGCATAAATGGTATATGACATAATAATAGGCAGAAGTGCTGAAGACAGGAAGGAGTTAGGCACAAAGGGCGCAGTGCATATAGGCAAGCATTATGTCAAGATGGGCCAGGTTACTTCATTATCTAATGATGTCTATATGGATGTCACAAGAAGCCATGTTGTGTTTATATGCGGCAAGAGAGGATCTGGGAAATCTTATTCTATGGGAGCAATTGCAGAAGGCATAGCAGACCTCCCTGAAGAGATTAACCAGAACATATCAGTCATCATGCTTGATACAATGGGAATATACTGGACAATGAAGTACCCTAATGAGAAAGACAAGGAACTTCTTGCGCAGTGGGGCATGAAAGGCAAAGGCCTTGATGTCCAGATATTCACACCATATGGATATTATGACCAATTAAAGAAAAAGGGTGTTCCCACAGATTTTCCATTCTCAATACAGCCATCAGAACTTACGCCTTCTGACTGGTGCCTTACTTTTGGCATAGACATCAACAGTGCTCAGGGCGTATTCATAGACAGGATAATACATGAGCTGATGGAAAGCATAGGAAATTTTTCAATAGAAGATATAATAAAAGCTATTGAAAAAGACGCGAAAGTTGATCAAGTAACAAGGGACGGAGCAATAAACAGATTCCTTACAGCAATGGGATGGGGACTATTCAGGAAAGAGGGCACAAAGATAGAGGATCTTGTCAAAGGCGGCCAGATAACTGTGCTTGATGTGAGCTGTTATGCAGTCACTCCTGGAGCTGAGCAGCTAAGGGCTCTTGTGATAGGGCTGGTTTCCCAAAAACTTTTCGTGCAGAGAATGATTGAAAGAAAGGAAGAGGAATTCAAGGACATAAAAGCCAGGACTGAATATCTCACTGAAGAGGCAGAGAAAAAGAAGAAAATGCCTATGGTCTGGCTGGTTATAGATGAAGCACATGAATTTTTGCCCAACAAAGGAAAGACAACAGCCTCTCCTGCATTAATAACAATATTAAGAGAAGGAAGGCAGCCAGGCATCTGCCTGATACTGGCTACACAGCAGCCGGGAAAGATCCATACTGATGTCATGACCCAAGCTGACATTGTCCTTGCGCACAGGCTTACAGCAAAGATTGATGTTGATGCGCTGGGCATGCTTATGCAAAGCTATATGAGGGAAGGCCTGGATACGCAGATAGATAACCTGCCAAGAGTCAAGGGGGCAGTCATAGCTTTTGATGACATGAATGAGAGGATGTACCCCCTGAAAATCCGCCCAAGGATAACATGGCATGGGGGAGAGGCTCCATCTGCAATGCCAAGAAAGAAAGAGCATAAATTCGGGCTTGGATGAAGCATTGCCTGAAAAAGTAAAAGAAGCCCAGATAAAGCTTTATAAAGTTTTAACACACTAAACCAGGCTTTATTTGGGAACAGTTCATAAGTTTATTTAAAAATAACAGAGGGTTATGGTATAACATGCCAGCAAATGGTTGGTAAAAAACTACAAAGTAAGAACAAGGTGAGAAAATGATAATGAAAAAATTAATGGCAATGATTGTGCTTGCTGTATTTCTGGTAAGTATGATTCCAGCAGCTCTTGCGCAGGATGGTGCAAGTGATATAAACGCAGAACTAAACAGTAATGAGGATAATGGTGAAGCTACCCCTGTTGCTATATCAGCAAGACCTAAACTGATAAGCGCTGAGAAACCTGTCCTGAAAAGCGTTGCAGTGAGAAGGATACAGGAAATGAATAAAGAGCAATTTAGGGAAGAGAAAGAACTTCTTCTTCAAAAAGCAATAGACAAATGCGAGGGAACAGATGACCCAGAGGCATGTGAAGAAAAACTGAGATTAAGAGTTGAACAGATACAAAAGATTGGAACAGCAGCTTTGACAAGAGTCC
>JAGLGH010000253.1 GCA_023144115.1 Nanobdellota archaeon
TTCCATCGCTGCCAGGTGCTGCAGATGTCTTATAAACAAGTTTACCTTTCATTGGATAATCATAATGGTTGATATCAAGCTTGAAACTCGTGAACCATCTTTCGGTTTTTCCTGTTTCTGGAAGTTCAAAATCCAGAACAACTGCTTTTGTCCCATAATCTGTAACAAACATATCTCCTGCTTTGATGTCTTTGTATTCTGCCATGGTTTATTGCCACCCTAATCTGATATAGATTATTATATGAGGGGTATTAATCAATATTTTATAAATCTTCCCATTAATACTACCCATGAGTAGGTGCCAGAGAGTAGGACAATTCAAGGGAGAATATAACCAATCAAACGCAAAACCAAAATAATTTAAACAACCTTTCAAAAAGAGTTTGCATGGTTGAATTCAATCCAGATGGGAGCATTAAACTACCAGGGCAGCTTGGAAGAAAGCATGAAGAGGATAAAGAAAAGCTCAGGAGGCAGAGATGCATAAAAATAAAGAGAGATGTAATAAGTTTCACTGCTCCAAAGAAATGCGTTCTCCATATAACTTTGTCAGAAGCTTTTTCTGATAATCGATTCATAGAAAATATCTATAATTATTTCAAGGAAAAGGCTACTGTTCCAAATAAGATAAAAAAAATCAATGAAAAGCAGTTTGAGGTTGAGATTGGAACTGAGTTTAAAAGATGCAGTGAATGCAATTCCCTGATCAACAGATATAGAGAATTCTTAGATGGCAGTATAATTGAAGAAAAAGGCAGCTGCACATTTGAAGGGAGAAAAAGAAACTTCTGTTATGAGGATTATTTCTAGTAAATCAAATCAATAATAGAATAATTTATATACTATTGACCTATATATTTATTTAGTCTAAATAAGAGGTGATAATCTTTATGGACCCGATACATATAACAGGAATAAAGGAACTCAACCCAGAAGAGCTTCCTCTTGCAAACAAGTTAGTGAATGAATATTATGAGAAGATAAGCAGGTCCCTGCACAACATCACCAGCCTTCAGGTGCATTTCAAATGCTATAACAAGGAAGGTGAAAGAAGGAAATTCTCTATCCATGCAAAGGCAGTAGCTCCTACGCAGATTTTTGTATCTACAAAAGCGCAGGACTGGGATCTTGCAAGGACTATGCACAAATGCTTCAGGGATCTGGAGAGAAGGATACAGCATAAGTTGAGACCAGATCCACATAAGCCTAAGGATTATGAGTAAAAAATTTCCTCTGGAAATGTTTTAGGGATTGTAGCGATGATGAGTTGTGCTATAATAATAGCAGATTTATGTTATATACTATAAGAAACCAGGGAGAATAAGATATAAATGTTACAGTATTTTTTGCCGGCAATCCTTGTGCTAGGAGTCATTACAAGCTATCAGGATATAAAAATAGGGAAGATTAGGAATAAATGGACCATTATGGCACTGGCTTATGCCTTTGTCGCATATATTGGACTGATAATCCATACTTATTTTACTGCTGGAATACGGATACATTATATCATTGAACTTGTGACCAATATGCTGTTTGCCATAGGTGTTGGTTTTGGAGTGTGGTATTTTGGGATTTGGACTGCTGGCGATGGAAAGTTATTTATTGCATTTTCTGCATTGATACCGCTTTCTTCATACAGCCTAGGATATCAGGAATGGATTCCTTCAATAACTCTGTTGATTAATATCTTTGTGCCTGCAAGTTTGATGCTGATTATATTCATTTTATTCAAGATAAGAATTATATATATCAAAGATGTGCTAAAATCTTTTTCAAAGGAATTTTTTCAGCCCAGGCAATTGCTTAATTCAGCAATTTACCTTTTTGCAATATTATGGATTATGCAAATTCTGCTGTCCTCAATCGGATTGGGAAGCAGTTACTTTCTCAGATTCATCCTTACTCTTGGAGCCTTTGCTGCTATCCAGAAGAAATTTGGAAACAAGACC
>JAGLGH010000254.1 GCA_023144115.1 Nanobdellota archaeon
TCTCATTTTTGATTGATCTTTTATTGCTTCTTTTTATATGGATATTCATAAGGAGTTTTTTGACAGGAAGTACAAACAAACTCGCGCAGGAAATCTTTGCCCAGGATATTGATATCAATAAGCTAAAGCCAGGCATGGTTCTAAGCGAGATTATAGAAAAAAAGGGAAAAATTAACGAAGAGGAGTTAAATACGCTGAAAAAACAGGATGGGACTGAGATTATAAAATACAAAGGGGAATATTACATTAAAAATCGAAAATCGTCAATCACCCAGAATAATTATATAGATGAAGAAGCTGAAGGGTTAACAACAAGGCAGATCAGTAAAATCAGAGAGCTGGGATTTAAAACAATAAGAGTCAGCCAGACAATGCCTTTTGCGCCGCTTATCTTTTTGGGTGTGATACTCACAATCATTGCAAAGGGAAACATTTTAATATTAATACAAAAATTAGTATATTAATTTTGAGAGGGGGGAGGATTATAAAATGGAGAATGACATGATAATAGAAAATAATTCTGTGACCTTAAATATAAATGCAAAAGTATATGCTTTAGAAACAGTCTATTCAGCAGCTTATGTGTTTCTGGACAGAGCTTATGTCTTATTAGATGGCGATCCAGAGAAAGATATCATTGTCAAATTGAAGCCAAAAGGTAATGAAGATCTGGAGAAATTGGGAGGCGAGTTCTTTAATGAACTTATAAATTATGGTGATTACAAAAAGAGAGCTGAGCAGACAAAAAGCATAAGAGAGATGCTGCTGCAAAGAGCCTTGATTGCAAATGACCCTTCCTTAATTGAAGGCAGTGATAGTGAATTTGAGGAGATTCTGGATGAGCTTGAAGATGATGATGATTACCTTGATGATCCTGAAGGCATAGCTATCCCCTGGGAAGAGAAATATGGCAAAGAAAACGAAAAGAAAGAATAGAAAAGTATATCTTGAAGGGGTTATCTTGCTGATAATAATAATTGTGCTAATATTGTGGATAATATCTTTGAATCAGGATAATCCTGACGAGATAGTAATCAATAACTTTGAAGGATTGCTTAAAGACAGAATGATAATAAAAAATGAAACACTTGATGGTAATCATCTTTATTCATTTGACTTAGAGAATACATATAATATAACAAAAGAATGCTCAGTAACTGCCACAATAACAGTTGGTTCAGAGATAGTATCATTTAAGGATCAGTATGTTGGCAAGATTAAACCTGGCAAGTCAGCCTCTGTAAGCATAAATCTTGACGCATTGCCGCAAGGTAGATGCCTGATTCAGGCAGTCCCTCAATGCAAGAGTGTATCTTAATGGAAGAAAGTAATCAAAAGAGGAAAATAGCATCATTCAATAAAAAGTTTTATTCTATTGATGCAGTAGAGGAGGCTATAGCTGATTTCAGTGAAATCTGCAGAGCAAGCATTATTGAGAATGATGATGATAAAATAGTAGTTGAGCTTGACTCTAAACATGAACTTGATGCTCCATTAAAAGAAGAGTTCTGCAATTATGTTTTAGGGCTATTAAAAAATAAGGGACTGGTATAAATGGATTATATTATCAATAATTACAGGACAAGGAAGATTGATGATAAATATTTTATTACTACTGATCACGGCAGCTATTGCATACTTTCTGAAGATGAGTTTAAGAGCTTAAAACAGAATAATATTGATGGAGCACTAAAAGAGAAATTAGAAAAAAAAGAAATAATCCTTAATAAAGCAAATCTTGACGAGACTATCAGGCTTATGCAAAATAGGAACTGTTTTCTGTTTTCAGGGACTTCACTGCACATTGTGGTTGTTACACTAAGATGCAATATGAACTGCATCTATTGCCATGCAAGCTCTAAACCTGAAACTAAACAGGAGTTTGACATGGATAAGGAAACTGCTAAGAAAACTGTTGATTTCATATTCCATACACCTAACCCTAACATAACAATAGAATTTCAGGGCGGAGAGCCTATGCTAAATTGGGATGTTGTCAAGTATATTGTTGAATATGCTGAAGAAAAGAATAAACTGGCAAAGAAAGACATGAAGCTGACTATAGTCACAAATTTCACTGAGATGGATGAAGAAAAGCTGGATTATCTGATTGAGCATGAGGTTGATATCTGCACTTCGCTTGATGGCCCTAAAGAAGTGCATGATTCCAACAGGATGTTTATAAAGGAGAGTAATTATGAACAAGTTATCAAATGGATTAAAAAAATCAAGGATGAATACAAAAGAAGAGACATTACAAACAGGAATGTGCATGCATTAATTACATTGACAAGAAATAGCCTGTCTTACCCTAAAGAGATTATAGATGAATATATCAAATTAGGGATGAGTGATATGCATTTGAGATTCCTGAATAATCTGGGTGTTGCAAATAAAGCATGGGACAAGATAAATTATAGTCCTGATGAATATATGGATTTCTGGAAAAAAGCAGTCAGCTATATTGAAGAATTGAAAAAACAGGGCAAGAAGATAGAGGAAAGAATGGTGAATATAATGTTCACCAAGATAAATACAGAGTTTGACCCTAATTATTTTGAATTAAGAAGCCCTTGCGGCGCTGCAATTGGGCAATTGACTTATAATTATAATGGGGATATCTATACATGTGATGAAGCAAGGATGATTGGAGATGACTTGTTTTTGCTGGGCAATGTCAAGGATGCAGCTTATAAGGATATTGTGACCTGCGATAAAGTCTGCGCTGTTGTTAATGCATCAATCAATGATCAGTATATATGCGACAACTGCGCATATAAGCCATATTGCGGAATCTGTCCTGTGTGCAATTATGCAGAACAAGGCAGTGTAGTCGGCAAGATAACGCAGACTGACAGGTGCAAGATATACAAGGAGCAATTTGACTGGGTTGTAAGAGAAAAGTTTATAAAGAAAGAAAACACGAATTAATAAAAAGAGGTCAAAATGGCAGATATTCCTAAACTGAAGAAAAAGATAAGCGCATTCTTAGTAAGTGAAGAAGGAAAAATTTCTAAAGAGTCACTGTTAAAGGCTGGCACAATGCTTAGCGCTGTTGCTTTGGGTTCTGCTTTAGCTGTAAATAATGCCAATGCTGGAGTAAATCATATTAACAATCTGAGTATAAGTTATAGCGACTCTACTGCAACAGGGACACATGGGCATCATGCAAGCCATTCAAGCCACGGAAGTCATGGAAGCCATGGCAGTCATGGAAGCCACGGGTCATGGTAAATATTAATAATCTTAAAAATGGTTCCAGA
>JAGLGH010000255.1 GCA_023144115.1 Nanobdellota archaeon
GTTGGTTCTGGGGAGGTGTATTTGCGGATGCGGGTGTTGTCAATGTATCCTGTATGACCATGATGTGTACTAAATTTTATTTTAAATGGTATAGTAGACGAGAATGTTCCTGTTTGCGGCCAATTGTATGTGTTTATAATGGCTGTTTGTTCATTATTAGAATGAGATATAGACCATGAACCAGAATTCTCTGAAAAACCAATGCTATTATATCCTCCCCCCTGAGCATTCCATACTGCTTTTTGTCCTGCCGAGTACTCTCGCATCAAATAAACCTGGTCTTCGGAGTTTATAGGGAATCTAAATACTAATTTATCATAATTAGAAGTTGGCTGATTAATCCACCAATCAGATTCTGCAATCAAATCCCCCTCTAAAGTCTGTATTGATTCCGCAAATCCCTGCCCACTGGAATCCACTAGTTTTAGCCTTCCACTTTCGATAGATGTACTTGTTCCCACACTCCACTTGCTCAAATCCTCGCTGAAATCATCAAAGAACTCAAAAGTGTTTGTTCCATCGCTTGCGCTCTCTGCCTCATCGTTTCCGTAGTAAGAATAGATTGTCTTTGATTCTCCTGCCGGGGTTTCCTGGACTTTAACCCAGAAGGTGCCGTCCTTTTCCTGCCAGTATGGATATGATGCTGTCCATTCTGATTCCTTGAAGCTGGTTGAATCTGTGAATCTTATATCGCCGTAGTTGGGTTTGGCTTTTGCGTCGTAGTGGGCTTCAATCTCGTCGTCGGAGAGGGCGCGGTTGTAGATGCGGACTCCATCTATTAGGCCGTTGAAAAATAGACTAGGTGTTGCAGCATAATTTTGACATCCTATCCTCTTATATGTGGTTTGAGTATTCAAGGTTTTAGGTTGTGTAACCGATAACACATTATTAACATATAATTTAGTATTCGTTCCATCATAAGTAGCAACTAAGAATGACCATTCTCCTGTGTTAATTGTTTCGGTTCCACCACTATTACCTCCAGCATAATGCACTGCCGGAGTGAGAACACCAGCTACATCATATAAAAATATCTCGAACGTTTGATCTACTGGCGCAGCCCCATATCCAGCAACTCCCATACTCACAACTGCATCTGGTCTAATCCATGCTGTTATTGTCCTGTCATTTGCTCCAGTCGAAAATCCCGTGGGCGAATTTAAACTTACATAATCCCCGCTGCCGTCAAAACTTGCTGCCTGGCCGTATCTGCCTTCAACATAATGCGTGTTGCCCTGCAAAGTTCCTGTGTTGTCGTTTCCGCTTGAGTCTGCAGGACTATTGTCAAAATGCCAGCTGCCGACAAGGCCTGTCTCGTTATAAACAGGGTCTTCTATTTTAATCTGGTAATCGGTCAGTGCGTCGCCGCCAGTGTTGTCTATTGTGATTGCTTTGCAGTAAGAATATATAAAACTTGACTGCTCTGAACCTATTGTGTAAGTTGGTTCGGAGGAAGCGTATTTGCGGACGCGGACGTTGTCCACTACAGATATTACAGCAGCACTGTACCACCCATCATTTGAGAAATAGACTGGCAATGCACTATTGTGAATTGTGTCGGGATTTGTAAATTCATGAGCCAATACATTGTTTCTGTAGATTTTGACAGAAGTGTCTGATAACCACTCTATTTTATAATCTGAATATGCTGTTCCAATGTTACCTTCCTCATTATATTGAGTATTTGTGCTGCTTGCTATACTTACAGCAGATGATCCTGCATCAGCTCTACCATACCAGGAAACGCCATTAGTAGTAGAATCACCATGAGGATAAGGATCATATGGAGACCCTGCAAAACCAATCACAAGAGAATGTCTCCCCTGAGTATTTTTAGAACGTGTCTCCAGTACTTTGCCATAGAACATGTGATTGATTTTTGAATATATACCTAAATTATTTAAAGAAGTACCAGTGTTGCTTATTGTAAGCTCCCCAGCAGAAACAGTGACAGACCCTGTTGATCCGTGTTGTGTCCATTTTGTAGTATCTAATAAAGATCCTGAAAAATCATCAAAAAAATCAAATGTATCATTTCCTCCCAGCGAATTATTGTAAGTCGTCGAAAGGTTGCCATAATACATATAAAGCGTCCTTGTTGAGCTTGCTGCCAAGCTTGGCACTTTAACCCATACTTTTGTGCTTGCAGTATTGCAGCCAGATTCAAGCCAGTATGATAATTCAGTTGAGCCATCGCTGTCAGTAAATCTAATATCATCACAATCTGCCTGCATCTTTCCTTCAGAGATTAATGATGAGCTATCAACAGTTAACAAAACCTGATAATCTGTCAAGTTGCTGCCGGAATTCTCTGTAATATCCACAGGTGTCCTATATGTTAATGTTGTATCCCCAACTGTAAAACCATTATCAGAACTGCCAGCATAACAAACACCTGACATCAGAACAATAATTATTATAAAAATTATCACATTAATCTTATTTTGATTCATATCCCTCTCCTCATTTTGCTTGTTTTTATAAAAATAATCATCATAAATGAATCCTAAATAATTGCATTAATAAACTTTCCGATTTCTCATTGCAATCTCAGCACATCAACATCTGACCACAAACAACCCTTTTAAAACCTCTCATAACATTCCAACCCATCAAACCAAGCCCACTTATCTTTTTTTCCTCATCACAATCAACCCTGCCAACACAGCAATCAGCCCCAACCCTAAAGTTATTAAACTAAACTCAGGAATCTCTACACTCACAATAGTAGCATT
>JAGLGH010000256.1 GCA_023144115.1 Nanobdellota archaeon
TTTGCATCTGATTCTGCTGCATAGCCTGTGAAAGAGCTGACTGTTACTGTCAATGTCGAGCCTGCGCATTGTATGTCTGTGCATCTTGGAGGCAGGCACTGCTTGTTTTCAGCAAGTATTGCAGTCCTTGTATTTGCTGTCTCTGAATAGAACACAAAAGCTGATGCGCAGTTCACATCATAGAATGTGAGAATCGCAGAATCATTCAGTTCGCTATATGCTGCTGAATCAAGATAAGCTGACCTGTCTCCGATTGTGAGAGCAGAATCAAGGTCTATCTCTCTTTCATGCAGGTCAAGCTTTGTGCCTGACCAGTCAATCTTTGCTTCAGAACTATTTACAACAAGGTCTTTTACTGTGTGGTTGCTGAGAGCATCTGTTAAGTAAGTGTATGCAGTTGAGATTAATGAAGGAGCTGTTCCATCAAATAAATACTGATCTGCATGAATGCCTGAGTTCAATAAATTATCTAATGAATCATAAGCATAAGCAGTTAGCCTTATTCCTTGGTTTGATGGATAAGCAGTTAAATCATCACTTATAAATGTGCCTGTGTAAACACCCGGAGATTGTCTTGTCATATCACTGAGATATTTTGTTTTAAGGATATTTAAGCTTGAGTCAGTTAACTCAATCTTCATATCATCCAGATATTCATCACTGGCAGTATTGTTGACTTTAAATGTAATCTGGTAATCGACATCATCACCAACATAATAAGTTCCTACGCCAGATTGCCCTACAAAATCAGGATAAATCTCAAAACTAACAACATTATCAGTACCAGAACAATCTTCATCAATGTTGTTATTTGGAATATCAGCAGCTCCTGGATGAATATTTACATTGCTGTCATTGCAGTCGCCTAAAGTAATTGAATTGTTGCACTGGCTTAGGTTTGTTCCTTCTGCACCATAACCATCCCCATCATTGTCAGTGCATCCAACTGCTACATTTTGCTCTTCTGAACCTATTGTATAAGTTGGTTCGGTGGATGTGTATTTACGGATGAGGATATCATCCACATAGCCTGTCATTGTACTAGTGTATCCTGCATCATTGTACCAATTAGTTATACCATATACATATCTCAAATTAGTAAGTGTGCAGGAAAAAGCACCACTTGCATCAACAATTGTTCTATCTGCATTTGAATATATTTCTCCTTTACATTCACTTCCATAACGCGTCAATCTAAAATATAAATCCTGACCCTCATAATTTTCATCCTGGTTACTCCTAAGGAGAGTACCATCACTCCATACTTCTAATGGTCTTTTATTCTGGTTGCCTGCTCGTTGCGTATACACATTACCATGTATGGCATCGTTAAAAGTAGAACCCCAACTCAATGTATCTGACACACCTGCAAGAACTATATTAGAGTTCCCATCAGATGTTACATGAAGTTTGTAGTCCATCAAAAAATTACCTATGTCTGAACCTTTATCAATATACACGCGCTCATTTGTTTGACCAGCAAGTGCAAAATCGATCCTTTTATTGCTAGTTCTATCAATTGTAATCAGATTATTAGCATCTACTTCAGTCCACTGCTCAGTTCCGCCATCAAAATTATCCCACACTATAAATGTGTTTCTTCCATCACTCGCAGAACTCGCACC